>JBFFEL010000044.1:0-29703 GCA_041558875.1 Anaerolineales bacterium | reverse complement strand
TTCGGGGCAGGTCACCAACGCGTTACTCACCCGTTCGCCACTAGGAGTAAAAACCGAAGTAAGTACTCCCCGTTCGACTTGCATGTATTAGGCACGCCGCCAGCGTTCATCCTGAGCCAGGATCAAACTCTCCGCAAAAAATGCATCTACAAAGAGATGCGAGTTTACGTACTACTTGTTCACACTTATCCCGTTCTTTCTCAGGTACTTCCTATCACTCTTCAGTTGTTAAGGTACAGAGACGCGTGATTGCCAATGCCACCTGACATTGGCACCCACACCGTCAGATCACGGTCTCAGCATTTACAATCTGATTCAATTGTAATAGATCTTCACAAACCGTGCGAGATCCATGTTGAGTTTTCGTTAACTGAATTATAGCGCGTTAATTAAAGGTTGTCTAGCGTTTTCCAACGCAAAAAGATAAGAAATTCATTGGAAGTTCGCAATTTTGTATCCTTTTAGAGCAAATTGTCATAAATTTCAAACGAATTTTTCGAAGATATCGTAATAACCCTGATCGAGTTCATCGTCGGTAAGATGCGCATAGCGTTGGGTGACGCTGATATTTTTGTGGCGAGCCAACTCCTGGGCCAGCTTTAAATTCCCACCAGATCCTTGAAGAACTGTGGTGACAAAGTAATGCCGAAAGGAATGAGGTGTAATCGTTCCCTTCGCCTGTGGACCCAGGGCAGCTGCAACGCCATTGGCGACGATATTGCGCCCAGTCGTGGTAGTTATTGGTTTGATGTTCTTCCCAGCGCCCTTATCATGCCTGGCAAACAGGGGTAGGGAGGTCAGCGATCTTCCTGAGCCGCCATCCAGGTGGCTGCGGCTGTTAAGGTAATCCCTCAATACTCGTATGGTTTGCATCGAAAACCTGACCACAGCCTGCTGGTCACCTTTTCCAATAATAATGGCTTTGCCTTCGTTCCAATCAATATCTCCCCGGCGCAACCCACAAGCTTCATGTACACGCAAGCCAGTATTTGCTAAAGTAATCAAGAAAGCCCGATCACGAAGATAACGCAGCTTCTCCATCTCATCTTCGGCAGGTTTAATTGCAAGATCATTTGCATATTTTAGCACTTTCTCAATGTCTATTTTAGGAAATTGCGGTAAACGCTGGCCAACACGCCGGGCTCGCTGGCGGATCAACATCCGCACTCGTGGTAAATTTGGCTCTGATAACCGTTCGGCAGCTAAAAACTCGTAAAAACCGTTGACTGCAGTTAAATACAGCCGTTCCGTAGTCGGGGAATAACTTTTAAGATAAGAAGCGAACCAGGATATGGCATCTTCTTTTAAGCTGGTAATTTCATTTTCATCAGGTTCCAGATTGTGATCTTCAAGAACCTGGGAAAATGCATTCATGGCGTTTTTGTAGGTACGGGCAGTGTTGTCACTGCGAGAAAGCGCCACGCTTTCTAAGAAATCCTGTACGGCTTCGTGAATTGACTTTTTGGCTCGCATTTTCACCTTGCTTGAGACAGATATTCTTATTGGATTATGCTTATGATAATAATACTTATCGAAAGCATAACTTAAAGATCAACTATTGTCAATACCCAAACACCCTCCCTACCGGGAATTCGATAGATTTGATTTGATAAACCGATTTTTAATTCAGATTTTGTAGTGGTGTACCTTCACGATTGAGCGGACTATTTTGGACAACCTATGATTCTGTTCTTCGCAATTTTGAGATTTATACCCTACCCCAGCAACCGAGTGTCTGATTTCCGATTGTTTTGATGGATAGAATCGTAATCAGATGGAGAGAGTTGGAGAGAAACAAGTTTATCTCTCTTCCATACCTTGATATTTTGAGAAGAATTTAGGTTAACTCGGTGAACTTGAGACAGATTTGAGCTGAAATTCCACCTAAATTATAACGAAAGATAGGACTATACGAAATTACATTAAGCGATTCGCAGGTATTTTTGTCTTTCTTGCCGTTTTTCACGTCTGATAATCGAAAAATCTTGAAAAATGGATGGTTTAGAACATACTTCTTGGTCAAGAAAGTAAGAGATCGTGCAAAATATGGTTTGGTATTTGAAATCAGCAGCTGGGTGAGAAGCCTGTTTCATGCAATTTGCTGAAGAATTTAACTAACCCCCTCCCCATTTTTTTCTCAGGTATCTTCGCTTCAAGCATAAAAAACAGGTAGATCTCTTTTGCATCGAATCTTCTGGTGATTTTTCAGGGTATGCAATTTTACGTATTGCCTTCTGAGAAGAAATATAGTACAATTGTTCTAATTATTTCTTCTATGGAGGGTTTCATTAGATGGATCTTCACGGACGATTGAAAATCCTATCCTCTGAGATGGATTTTGAGCTGGCTGAAGACCATAACTGCCCCAAGATCGATTCAAAAAAGAAATATTCCGGATTCGTACATGACGCAGTCATGCCGAATGGGAAGACAATCCCCTTATTAAAAACACTTTTAACCTCCGCTTGTGAGAGAGATTGCCATTACTGTCCTTTCAGGGCTGGGCGGAACTTTCGCCGGACAACACTTAAACCTGATGAAATGGCTCAAGTATTCATGGGTATGCATCGCGCTGGCATCGTTGAAGGTTTATTTTTAAGCTCTGGTTTAATTGGCGGTGGTGTTTCAACCCAGGACCGACTACTCGATACTGCCCAAATTTTGCGCCGGAAGCTCGGTTTCAAAGGCTACCTCCACCTCAAGATCATGCCTGGTGCTGAATTCGACCAGGTTGATCAGGCCCTGAGGCTTGCCAATCGCGTTTCTATCAATCTTGAGGCTCCCAATGCGAAGCGATTAGATATCCTCGCACCACATAAACACTTCAGTGATGAATTAATTAAGCCCTTAAAATGGATCAACAATATTCGGTCAGCGAACTCAAAAAATACTGGGTGGAATGGAAGATGGCCCTCAGTGGCAACCCAATTTGTCGTTGGTGGAGCCGGGGAAAGCGATGTCGAATTGCTGACAACGACCGAGTATCTTTATCAAGAGTTGAAATTACGTCGTGCTTATTATTCTCCTTTCAATCCAGTGAAAGACACTCCCCTCGAAAGTCAGCCTGCAACCAATCTTCAGAGGGAAAGCCGCTTATACCAGGCCTCATTCCTGATCCGTGATTATGGTTTCTCAATGGAAGAACTTCCCTTCAACCAACAAGGGAACCTACCGCATGATTCCGATCCAAAACTATCATGGGCAAAGTTGCATCTCTCCAATAATCCAATTGAAATCAACGAAGCCAGTAAAGAAGAACTGCTCAGAATCCCGGGTATTGGACCAAAAGGTGCCGCTGTACTGCTCTCGGAACGAAACAAAAATCGAATGACAACCACGGAAGAGTTGCGAAAAATTGGTATCAATCCGCTGCGGGTAGCGCCTTTTATCTTGATAAATGGTTTTCGACCTACCCGACAACTATCATTTCTTTAATCTCTCATTCATTAATTTACATCTCCTCAGCTTTAAACCACCCGGAAGGATATATAATTTCCTTATCTTACGATTGGTGGAGTAAATGGCGAACACCGGAGAAGCCCATCAAGTCTTAAAAATTGGAGTCGATATCGGGGGAACTTTCACAGACTTTGTCATCTACAACCCTGCAAATGGGGAATTAATCACCTCGAAGAGGTTGTCCACTCCAGAAAATCCTGCCCAGGCGGTTTTAGATGGTTTGAAAGACATCCTTGATGATTATGAATTAAAGCCATCAGAAGTAGTGATAACGCACGGATCAACCGTAGCAACAAATGCTTTGCTTGAAAGGAAAGGCTCCAGAACCGCTCTGGTAACAACTAAAGGATTTCGGGATGTACTCGAGATTGGACGCCAAGATCGCCCGGAGCTGTATACCCTATCAGTAAAATCCCGTCCTCAATTGATCCCAAGAGAATTACGCTTCGAAGTACATGAACGGGTTAATCACCTCGGTGAAATTCTTATTCCCCTTGATCTTGAAGAGTTATCCGAACTAATAACAAAAATTGACGATGAAAATTTGGAAGCCATCGCAGTATGCCTACTATTTTCATTCAACACGCCTGAGCATGAAAACGTTGTAGCAGATAAATTGCGCTGTGCAGGGTATTTCGTATCGGTTTCGAACGAGATATTACCTGAATATAGGGAATTTGAACGCACTAGTACAACCGTAATCAACGCTTATGTTACCCCGGTGCTGGATCGTTATCTTGGCGTCTTGGAGGATTCAATATCCAACGTTGCAGGCTCTTTCCATCTACGGATAATGCAATCGAATGGAGGGATTATAAGTTTGCGGGAAGCTCGCCAATCAGGAGTACGCTGTATCCTATCCGGTCCGGCGGGTGGCGTAGTTGCTGCCAGTCACATAGGTAGTATGGCTCAGCTTGATTGGGAAAACCAATATTCAGGTCTTGAAGCATCATCGAATCTAAGTTTAATCACATTCGATATGGGAGGTACTTCCACTGATGTGTCCCTGGTCGAAGGTGTGCCTGTTGTGACCACAGAATCAATCGTCGGGGATTATCCGATCAAGATTCCGGTCTTAGACATTCATACGATCGGTGCTGGCGGTGGTTCAATCGCCAAAGTGGATGAAGGGGGAGCGTTGCGAGTAGGACCGGAAAGTGCGGGGGCAGATCCTGGACCTGCCTGCTACAGTCATGGTGGTCAAGAGCACGATTTGCCCACCGTCACAGATGCCAATGTCGTATTGGGCCGCCTGCCAGTCGATCATTTTCTCGGAGGGGAATTTCACCTGGATAGAAGTCGAGCCCAGGAAGTTATGAGGAATCTGGGCGAAAAAATCGGTCAGGATCAAATTGGGGCTGCACTCGGTGTAGTTGATGTGATCAATGCTCATATGGTTCGCGCCATCCGGCTGGTATCCATCGAGAGAGGATATGATCCCGAAGACTTCGCATTACTGTCATTTGGTGGTGCCGGAGGACTACATGCAAACGATTTAGCCAGGCAGTTGGGTATTCCCAAGGTGATTATTCCTCCATTGGCATCCACACTTTCTGCATTTGGAATGCTATCTGCTGATGTGATTAAAGATTATTCCTTAACGGTTATGCTTCCTGGAGAAACTCCTACGACCCGAATTCTGGATGTCTTCAGCGAAATTGAGCAAAAAGGACATCAGGATATGCACAATGAGGGATTCGCCTCAGAAAATATTAACCTGAAACGAACTTTGGATTTGCGCTATTTAGGTCAATCATTTGAGCTAAACATCCCATTTAGCGATGATTATCTGGCAAACTTTCACCGCACCCATCATGATGTGTATGGATATTCCCGCCCTGAGGCCGAAGTAGAGCTGGTGAATATACGACTGCGAGCGATCGGAAAAATCGAAGCTCCAACAATCACACCTTTACCTCTCGGTAATGACAGGCCAGACCAGGCGTACCTTGAAGAACGGGAGGTATTCCTGTCTGATAAACCTGAGTTAATTCCATTATTCCAGGGAGAGTTTCTTATCCATGGGAATTCTGTCCCTGGCCCGGCGATCATCGTACGAAAGGACACAACAATCCTACTCTTGAAGAATGATTCACTCGTTGTCGATCGTTTTGGAAATCTAATTATTACTCATTCTGAATAAGATTGATTCACCCACAATAGGAACGCTGTAATATGGTATCTGATCCTATCCGTTTAGAGGTTTTCAAGCATGTCTTCGCCGCTGTGGCGGAAGAGATGGGAGTAGTTCTCAGGAAATCCAGCTATTCGCCAAATATCAAGGAGAGGCGGGATTATTCCTGTGCAATGTTCGATCCCACAGGAAAGATGATCGCCCAGGCAGCCCATATACCCGTCCATTTAGGCTCGATGCCGCTCTCAGTCCTGGCCGCGATCGAGAAATTTAAGATTTCTCCATCTGCTGACGACCCACAAGCCAAAAATCATGGTTTTGTTCCTGGAGATATCGTTGTCCTCAATGACCCTTACCAGGGAGGGACCCACCTGCCTGATATTACTTTTGTTTCTCCTGTATTTACCAGTGATGAAAATAAGACCTTGAAACCAGGCACAAGTGAGGACCCAATATTGCTCGGATATGTGGCCAGCCGTGCACACCATGCCGATGTCGGAGGTATGACACCAGGATCTATGCCTGTTGCCAGAGAAATTATCCAGGAAGGGTTAATCATCCCACCGCTGAAATTGTTTGAAGCTGGGCGCAGAAATCAGGCAGTCTGGGATTTGATCCTGGCAAATGTGCGCACTCCCGAGGAAAGGGCTGGGGATTTATGGGCACAAATGGCGGCCAACACTCGGGGAGGCATCCGACTTCAAGAAATTTCAGCGAAATATGGGATTGACCAGGTACACTTCTTCATGCAGGAGTTGTTATCGTATACAGAATCAATGACTCGCCATCTGCTAGCAAAAATACCAGATGGGATCTATGAGTTTGAAGATTTTCTGGATGGTGATGGCATTATCGAAAAACCAATTTCAATTGCAGTGAGGATAACGATTGCTGGCGATGAAGCTGAGGTCGATTTCAGCGAATCAGCTCCTCAACAGAGTGGGAGTGTGAATGCCGTCTATGCTATTACATTATCAGCAGTTTATTATGTTTTTCGCTGTTTAATCGGGCTGGATGTCCCAAATAATTCAGGATGTCTGGTGCCTATCAAAGTCAACGCTGAACCTGGGACAGTGGTGAATGCCTTGCCGCCTGCTCCAGTTGCCGGAGGGAATGTTGAAACATCTCAGAGAATTGTTGATGTACTCCTGGGTGCTCTGGCGAAAGCTGTCCCAGATCGAATTCCAGCAGCCAGCCAGGGCACGATGAACAACATAACTATTGGTGGCTGGGATCCAATTAAGCGCCGGTCATTTACTTACTACGAGACAATTGGCGGCGGGATTGGAGCCAAAATCGATGCAGATGGTCCCTCTGGGATGCACTCACACATGACAAATACGCTCAATACACCAGTTGAAGCCCTGGAATACGCCTACCCATTACAAGTTATCCGATACGGCATTAGAGAGAATTCCGGTGGTTTCGGAAAATATTGCGGCGGAGACGGGCTAATTCGGGAGATTGAGAGCCTGGTTGAGACCCAGGTCACACTGCTCACAGAACGTCGTCGTTTGCCTCCTTATGGGCTCTCTGGAGGGGATCCTGGGTCACGTGGAGAAAATCAAATTATCGAATCCGGCAAGGAAAAGGTACTCCGAGGTAAAGGTACAAATGTGCTTAAAGCTGGTGATAGATTGGTGGTAAAAACACCCGGTGGTGGCGGATTTGGCAGCGAAGATTAATCATCAAGAGATTTATTAAATTCTGCCCATGCCCCATGCCAGGGTTCCCCCATTCTGTGGCGTTTTGGAACCTGAACTTTGTGAAGTTTTTGACCAGCCTCTGCAGAGGTCAGTGCAACTGTTTGCCAATCCTCATTCTTGATCGCTTCTCTCATCTGCTCAGCAAGTTTTCCTGACCAGGCCCATTCGAGCCTGAAGCGATCTGCTTTCACCCAATAATCCCGCTTTTCCCAGGCAGCAACGGTAAGGTCGATCGTCTCATAAATCGCTTGCAGGTTCATGGCGATGAAGGCTGCCAGGTCTTTTGTTTCGTCTGTGACTTCTCCCTGGCGCACCAACTCCCGGACCGCGAGTACTACCTCGCGAGTAAGTCGCTTCCTCTGCTTCCCAACACCATCCAGGTTGATAATCCTGGTCAATTTTCTCCTCCAAATAGATTTTTTTCAACCAATTGCTTTCACTAAACGCCCACCATTATATCTAAGTTATTGACGATGGGTGAGCCTACGCTTATAATCTGCGTGACATCCAGAAGGGGAAGTGCTGGAATTGGCAGACAGGCGTGACTTAGGATCACGTGCCGCAAGGCGTGAGGGTTCGACTCCCTCCTTCCCCACTGCTCAAAAACCAAAATTATACAAGTTATATGATTTCCAAGTATACAGATCCTGCTTGGAATTTTATTTGCACGAAGGTGTTATAATCATCAGGTTATTCAAATTGCAGAGGGATGAAAATTGAAAATTGAAACCGAGAAATTAGAAGAGCATCAAGTCAAGCTGACTGTTGAAGTTGATTCAGAACAACTGGAAATTTCGAAGAGGAAAGCTGCAAAGAAAATCGCCAAACGGATCAAGGTACCAGGCTTCCGCCCAGGTAAAGCGCCTTACCAGGTCATTCGGCGCCAGGTGGGCGATGAGGCCCTGCTGGAGGAAAGTCTTGAGATATTGGTTCAAGATATTTATCCTGACATCATTGAAGAAGCTGAAATTGAGCCCTATGGTCCTGGAAATTTCGAGAATCTGGTTAGTCTTGATCCATTAACGCTTGAATTTGTTATCCCCTTGATGGCCGAGATCGAATTAGGTGATTACCATGAGGTTCGCTTTCCTTATGAATTACCCGAGATCACTGATGAAGATGTTGAAGCGGTTGAGAATGATTTCCGACAACGCCAGGCTGTGGAAGAGACTGCTGATCGTCCGGTAGACGTCGGCGACCATGTCTATTTCAAGGTGTCAGCGAAGCGGTTTGAGGAGGAAGGGGAAGTTGAGGAAGGCAGCCTGATCGAAGAACGTTCGTCTTCAGTCATCGTTGCAGATGAAGAAGCTGATACTTCTACAGAATGGCCTTTTGATGGTTTCTCAAGAGAATTGATCGGGATGTCCACTGATGAAGATAAGACGCTCTTGTACACATTTCCAGAAGATTCCCAATTTGAGTCGCTTCGAGATGTCACCGCTGAGTTCTCGATCACCATTGAGGATGTCAAGGCCAGGATTTTGCCTGAATTAAACGACGAATTTGCACAATCTCTTGGCGAGTACGAAGACCTGGAAGCATTGGAGAAAGATGTCCGGGAAAGCCTTGAACATAGGGCTGAAGAAACGTATAACTCTGAATATGATGACCAGGTAATCGATGAGATCGTCGAGAACTCCACCATTAAGTATCCTCCCCAGATGTTGGAAAATGAAATAAACAATGTCATTCAACAACTGACAACTCGCCTCGCCAATCAGGGTTTGGATATGGATATTTACCTGAAAACGAGAGAAATGGACGAAGAGGATTTGCGCGAGGAAACTACCCCAGTAGCTGAAACGAGGGTAAAAAGGTCACTAGTCCTGTTGGAAATTGCTCGGGAAGAGGAAATTGATGTCAGCGAGGAGGAGCTACAGGAGGAAACCGAACGCACACTCGAATCGATCACTCGCTTTATGTCAGAGTCCGACCGTAAGCAGTTTGATGAGCCAACGGCCATGATGAATCTGGCCGGAAATATTTATGCAGAATTGCGCATGAATCGCACGCTTGAATACTTGCGCGCTATTGCAAAAGGTGAATCTGAAGCCGAAGCTGAGGACGAGCTGGAAACGGTTGAGGGAGAATCCGAGAACGCTGGTGAGAGCGGACAAGATGGACCCTCTGAGGAGATCAAGGCTGAGGACTCCTCTGAAGAAGAAACAGAAGACTCCCAGAATACAGAAAAGGCGGCAAGCGAGGTTGAAATCGAGGAAAGTGAAGGCGAATTATTAAATTCCGACTCTGTCGATCCGCAAGCTATTGAGGAAACTGAGGCTTAATTTTCAACTTACCTGATCTGTCGAAAAACTCGATTAAGGGGGAGCGAATAATTCTATTATGATTCTTATAGTAATCTCTTACTAATTCCGATAGAATCATTGAGAAGGTTTTTGAACCTAACACAGCAGTGTTTAATTTAATCCTAGGAAGGAAAACAATCTATGAATATTTCGGATATTAATTCTCTTATCCCAATGGTGATTGAAACTACAGGGCGCGGAGAGCGGGCGTTTGATATTTATTCCTTGCTGCTGCGCAATCGTCTGATATTTCTCGGTACACCGATCAATGATCAGGTCGCAAATCTGACTGTTGCCCAGCTGTTATTTCTGAACCAGGAAGACCGGGATGCGCCGATCAATATGTACATCAATTCTCCGGGTGGTCAGGTTTATGCGGGTTTAGCGATATATGATGCTATGCAGATGATCTCTAACCCGATCAGTACGGTCGCTGTTGGTGTGACTGCTTCGTTTGGTACTGTTCTGTTGGCTGCAGGGACTAAGGGGCAACGTTACGCCTTACCACACGCCACGATTCACCTTCACCAACCCCTTGGTGGTGCTCAGGGACAGGTGACGGATATTGAAATTCAGGCGAAAGAATTCCTCCGCCTGCGAACAAAACTCACTGAGATCCTGATGAATCATACCGGTCAACCGGAAGATGTGATCGAAAGGGATACAGAAAGAGATTTCTGGATGAGTTCAGAGGATGCGGTCCAATATGGCTTAGTGGATGAGGTCTTGGAAGCGCAGCCCAAAGAGGATGAAGAAGAAGACAAATAACTGCTCAAAATAAAATGAATTCAAACTTATGCCGGTTGGCAGAAATAGCCATCCGGCATTTTCTTTTTCCATACAATTCAATAATATAATAAAACGATGACGATAATTGAGAATTCTATAGAAGCTCTTCTTCTAGACATGGATGGTGTCTTGTGGCGAGATACTGAGCCTATTGGCGACCTCCCTGCCATCTTTGAAAGGGTTGACCAACTGGGATGGAAGACCGCCTTTGTGACCAACAACGCCACCCGATCTGTCTCTCAATATGTTGACAAGTTGGGGTCGTTCGGAGTGGTTGCTACCGATGACCAGATCATTAATTCGGGTCTGGCAACAGCAACATACTTAAAATCAAAATATCCTGAGGGTGGTCCAGTTTTCATAATTGGCGAGGTTGGATTATTCAATACGCTTACTGATTATGGTTTCCACCAATCTGAAAATGATCCTTTAGCAGTGGTTGCCAGCCTTGATCGTGATCTGAGTTATCAAAAACTGAAAATAGCCTCGGATTTTATTCGCGCCGGAGTTCCCTTCCTTGGAACCAATCCAGATCCATCTCTCCCAACCCCGGGAGGTTATGTTCCCGGGACTGGCGCTATATTGGCGGCACTAGAAGCTACTACAAAGAGCAAGCCAGTGATAATGGGAAAACCCTCACCAGCCATGTACCAGATCGCATTAAAAAACCTGGAGGTAAATCCTGAGCAAGCTTTAGCTGTCGGTGATCAAATGCCAACGGACATTGCTGCTGGTATTAAAGCTGGCTGTAAAACCGCACTGGTTCTCACTGGTGTGTCTGACGAATCTACAACCAGCTCTTATGACTATCAACCAACTTATATCGCCGAGAGTTTTACCCACTTGATAGAATATCTGGGATGAGCATCAAGAAACAAAATTTCTACGATCTCGATTATGATGAGCTTGGTGAGCTGCTCCAATCATGGGGCGAACCGGATTACCGGGTAAAGCAAATATGGTCCGGCTTTTACCAAAAGTTGAGGAATGATCCAGGTGGGTTGTCAAATATACCAAAGGCGCTTCGCGAAAAATTATCTGATCAATTCACCTTTAGAAATTTAACGGCTGAAGCAAAACTTAACTCGAAGGACAAACAAACTACAAAAACGATTTTTCGATTAGCTGATAATTTGGCGATTGAAACTGTACTAATGCGATACCAGAAAAGACGCACGCTTTGTATCTCTACCCAGGCAGGTTGTGCGTTGGGATGTGTCTTTTGTGCCACCGGGCAAATGGGATTTCTCAGAAATTTGAGCAGTGGGGAAATCGTTGAGCAGGTGATTGCTTTTGAGCGGATCCTGAATGAAATTGGAGAAAACCTGACCAATATCGTCGTGATGGGTATGGGGGAACCATTTCACAATTATGGGAATACAATAACGGCGATTAATCGCATGAATCACCCTGAAGGGATGAACATTGGTGCAAGGCGATTCACCATTTCAACTGTAGGCTTGGTACCCGAAATCGTCCGCTTCACAAGAGAAAATAAACAGGTAAACTTGGCAGTGTCATTACATGCTGCAGATGATGAATTGAGGAGTTCTTTATTACCAATTAATAAAAAGTACCCACTGGATGAGCTGATGAATGCCTGCCGTGGATATGTGGACTTGACCCATCGCCGGATTACCTTTGAGTGGGCTTTAATTTACGATGTGAATGACTCTTTAGAACAGGCCATGAAGCTGGCTGGATTATTAAAAGGCTTACTATGTCATGTCAACATCATTCCATTGAATCCAACTCAGGGCTATAGCGGGGGTGCTACCACGCGAGAGCGAGCCAAAAATTTTCAATCTGTGTTAGAAGCTGAGGGAATTCCATGCACTATTCGCGTAAGGAGGGGAATTGAAATTCAAGCTGGCTGTGGACAACTTGTTACAGAGGTATGATTGGCTGAGAAATAACTTAGGAGGTGAGGGATGACTGCGAAGGTGATTCTCAATCCTTATGCAGGTCGTTGGAAGGCGAGAGAACGCAAACTTGAGGCAGAAACCGCGCTTCGAGAGGCGGGTATTGATTACGAACTTGAAGAAACGAATGGACCAGGACATGGGATTCGAATAGCTGAGCAAGCCGTTCATGAAGGATTCAATCCTATTATCGCTGCGGGAGGTGATGGCACTTACAGCGAGATAATAAACGGCATCGTAAAAGCCAATCACAACGATGGTTCGGTCGTATTTGGTCTCTTGCCGCTTGGATCAGCTAATGATCTGGCCGACAATCTTTCCCTGCCAAAAGAGCTTAGCTCTGCTGCGAAAGTGATTGCCAAGGGAAAAACTGAAATGATGGACCTTTGTAAAGTCAACAACCGTCATTTCGATAACAATGCAGCAATTGGCCTGGAACCCTATATCACTTTAATCCAACAGCGGTACAAACGCCTAAAAGGCAGCCTTCGCTATCTTACGGCCACCCTTCGAGGTGTGCTTGATAATCCTCATTGGGAGATGGAGCTTGAATGGGATGGGGGATCATATTCAGGGTTAATCACATTAGTGACAGTCGGAAACTCCCCGCGCACAGGGGGAATATTTTACATGACTCCAAATGCGAATCCATTTGATGGCATGCTTACGTTCGTATATGCGTTTATGCCAACTCGAAGAAAGATATTAGCCCTGTTGCCACGCACAATGAAAAAGGATGAGGGCAGTTACGTTGAACATCCGGCAGTTAATGAAATCAACTCGCCGTGGCTGAAAGTTAGATCCAGACAGCCGACACCTGGCCATGCAGATGGCGAGATTTTTTCTGAGCAGATACATGAATTAGAGTACGAGGTCATTCCAAACTGCCTGCCGATCTTGATGGATGAGAACCCGTATGTTTCTTGATGAACACTAATAAGAGTTTAATCCATCAGACCATTCGATCCTTCTTCAAATTATTTTTCCGCCTGCTCTATCATGAATTTGCCTGGACATACGATTGGGTTGCTGCCATTGTATCCGTTGGACGTTGGAAATCATGGACTTATTGTGTTTTACCGTATTTGAGCAACGGGAAAGTTCTTGAGCTTGGTCCAGGACCAGGTCACCTGCAGGTAGATATTACCCAAAGAGGTATTCTTTCTTTTGGCTTAGATGCCAGCTGGCAAATGGCCAGACAGGCAAGTAAACGGCTGCAAAAGAACTCTGTGCCAGGTAAAATTTGTCTTGGAAGGTCCCAGGCATTACCATACGCCTCCGAAGAATTTGACCAGGTTGTTGCCACATTTCCTAGTGAATATATAATCGATCCCCAAACGCTCGCTCAAACCTGGCGAGTATTAAAAGTGGGTGGAGAATTAATCGTCTTGCCTCTGGCCTGGATTACTGGAAAGAAGTGGTGGGATAGATTGGCTGCTGGTTTATTTCGAATCACGGGGCAGACTCCTAATATCGATCCAGAATCGGGAGCAATTGAAGAATTTATTCCGGAAGAATTCATCAAAAAATTCGGTTTTAACACCAGTAATGAGATAATCCAGCTGCCCTCTAGTAAGGTTTTATTAATCAGGGCAACCAAAATTATCCCAGGTCGAAATCAGGAAGAGCTCGGGTAAAATAAAAGCATGGAATTGTGTGTTGGGATCGCTAAAGTTAGAAAGTATGCTACCTCGGAGAGCGGGGATACAGTTGAGGTCGTCGAACGACCAAAAGGTGGCCTGTCCGTAGTGCTTGCAGATGGTCAGTCATCTGGCAAAGGTGCGAAGTGGATATCCACACTCGTGGTGAGAAAAGTTATCACTTTACTAGCAGAAGGAGTGCGGGATGGAGCAGCCGCACGAGCAGCCTCAGATTCTCTCTTTACCGAGCGAAGTGGTAAGGTATCTTCAACACTGAACATCTTGTCAGTTGATAACCAGACAAGAACACTGGTGATCACCAGGAATAACCCGGCGCCTGCCATAATTGCCAGAAATGAAGAGATCTCAATTCTCGATGAATCCTCTTTGCCAATTGGTTTATACCGGGGAACACGACCTGTGATCAACGAATTGGCACTTGAGCCAGGATTAACGATTGTTGTTTACACAGATGGTATTGTTCATGCAGGTTCGCGATACGGACAAACCATCGATTTACACACTTGTTTGAGGGCTTTACTGGAAAATGAAAATCCTTCACCACAATTTATCGCCGATTCATTACTCGAAAATGCCCTTAATCTCGATCAAGGCAGACCCTCAGACGATATCAGTGTGGTTGTAATGCGAGTCATGAGCAAAACGGGCGATGAGGTCAGGAGAATGACAGTTCGCTTACCCCTGGATATTCGTTAGAAACCCTATATTTATGGCGTCCCACCCGGAAATACGCGATTTAATCGGCATCGTGGGTCCCTGTTCAGCTGGAAAATCAACATTAATCGGGAAGCTACATAAAAAAGGATTTCATTGCCGACATATTGCGCAGGAACACTCATTTGTGCCGGATATGTGGCAGAAAGTCGTAAATCCAATTGTTTTAGTCTACCTGGATGTATCGTACGATGTTTCGATGAGACGTAAAATAATAAATATGAATGCTCAAGAATTTGATGAACAGCTGGCCAGGTTAGACCATGCCCGCCAGCATGCAGACATTTATCTTCACACTGATCCACTCACCCCGGAAGAAGTATTGGAGGCAATACTAACCAGTCTTGAGGAGCGAGGAATCCAAACGGTAAGATAATCTTTTGATAATATCATCCAATTTTTATTGTGCAGGATTTTACAAACTTCATAATCAGGAGTATAATGCCTTGGCTAGCCAGCCAGTGGCTGGCATTTATTGATTTTTAGGAGACTTGAATAAATGAGGACATACCGCTGGTTGATCGTCATCTTGATCGTTGTTGCTGTCGCGGTGTGGATTGATCTTCCGAACAATCCTGGCATCCACATCGGCGCCTATAACCGGGATATCGACACCAGGCTTGGTCTGGACCTGGTTGGTGGTGTTCAAGCTTTACTAGAAGCTGATCTCCCAGAAGGCGCGGCAGTTGATACCGAAAAAATGCAAACAGCGACAAGAATTGTTGAAAACCGGGTCAATGGCCTCGGAGTGACAGAAGCCTTGGTTCAACAAGCAGGAGAACAGCGCATTGTGGTTGAGCTTCCCGGTGTTGAAGACCCAACTGTGGCTATTGCAACCATCCAAGAGACAGGATTGCTTGAATTCGTTGATATGGGTAATACCCCTCTAGCGGCTGGAACCATAATTGTCACTGATGTCGCCACTTCGGAGGCTGTTGAGGAGGGAGAACAAATTTGGCAAACCGTGATGACAGGTGACATGATCGATAATGTACAGGTCTCACGAGATCCTTCAGGTCAGTATGTCATTCAGTTTCAGCTAACTTCAGAAGGGGCGGACATCTTCGCAGAATATACCACCGAGCATGTTGGAGAATTTCTGGGCATTGTCCTGGATAAAACCGTCATTTCTGCCCCTAACGTCAACGAACCGATCACCGAAGGAGAGGGGGTTATCAGTGGAGCCTTCACGTTAGAAAGCGCAAATAATCTGGCGGTTCAACTTCGATATGGGTCTCTGCCAATACCTCTCAAAGTCGTGGAAACGCGCACTATTGGTCCTTCGCTTGGGCAAGATTCGCTGGAAAAAAGTCTGGTTGCATTGTTAATCGGATTTATCGTGGTGATCCTTTTCATGGCTTTATATTATCGCCTACCAGGTGCCCTCGCAGACATATCGATCATCATTTACGCTTTGGTCACTTTCTCGATCTTCAGATATATCCCCGTCACACTCACTTTGCCTGGTATCGCTGGATTTATGTTATCCACGGGCAGCGCATTGGATGCCAATATCCTGATATTCGAGCGCTTGAAGGAAGAGCTCCGGGCCGGTCGTAAGCTGAACCAGGCAGTCGATATTGCCTGGAAGAGAGCCTGGCCATCCATCCGTGACTCCAATATTGCTACCCTTATCACTTGCGGGATTCTCTTTTGGTTCGGGAGTTCATTTGGTGCAACGATTGTCAAGGGATTCTCTTTAACCTTAGCGATAGGCGTTGTGATAAGTTTGTTCACTGCCATCGTTGTTACCAGGACTTTGCTGAATCTTTTCCTTTCCTATGTGCGGGATAAAGACTATTCCAGATGGTTCGGGATCTAGCTAGGAAATATTTATGTTCAATATACTCGGTAGGCGTTATTTATTTTTTGGTTTATCACTTCTTTTGATCCTTCCTGGTCTGCTGATCATTATCTTTGGGGGCTTGAACTTAGCAGTCGATTTCACCGGTGGTACGCTGGTAGAAATTAGTTTCGAATCTGGTATTACTCCCCCTCCTGAAGAGATTGTTGGAATTTATAACCAATTTGGTGTTTCTGATGTCCAGGTACAAACAACCGGCGACAATACGATCATAGCCAGATCATCTTTCCTTGAAGATGAAACTCGAGCGACTATTCTCGCTGAGATTGAAGAACAATCCAACGATCTGGTAACTATCATCC
This sequence comes from Anaerolineales bacterium, assembly GCA_041558875.1. Taxonomy (GTDB): domain Bacteria; phylum Chloroflexota; class Anaerolineae; order Anaerolineales; family UBA4823; genus PFL25. Next base: position 12,846 of record JBFFEL010000044.1, on the reverse strand, counting down.
GGATTGACAGCGTGGGACCTACAATTGGTCAAGAAGTGACCCTAAGAGCGGCATTGGCGGTTGCAGTTGCAGCAATTATCGTGGTCATTTACATCACTTTCGCTTTCCGGGGAATGCCAAACGCATTTAGAAATGGTGTGTGTGCAATCATAGCCGAAATGCATGATGTGTTAGTGGTGGTCAGCCTGACTGCCATCGGGGGAATTCTGTGGGACTGGCAGATTGATGCTCTCTTCTTGACCGCACTATTAACCGTGATTGGATTTTCCGTTCAGGATACGATCGTCGTTTTTGATCGCATTCGAGAGAATTCGACTATATACCGGCGTCTCCCATTTGAAACCCTTGTAAATCACTCTATCATCCAAACCCTGCAACGCTCGATCAATACCCAGCTGATGACAGTTGAGTTTATGCTCTTGGCACTGGTGCTCTTTGGCGGCCTGACACTGAGGCAATTTGCGGTCACTCTTCTAGTTGGTTTACTGAGTGGAACTTATTCATCGATTTTTATCGCTGCACCGATCCTGGTGGTTTGGGAGAATCGTGAGTGGAGATATTGGTTCGGGAGAGGCAAAAAAGGAAAACAGGCAACTGTCTAAATTAATTCGATAGAGTCGTCATCGGGTTTTGGCGTCCCGTCAAAACCCGTTTTTAGTGAGGCAAATGAAACCGAAATCAGAAGCTTCTACTTCAGATCCATATGCTCCTACAAAGCCCAATTATGTAATCGAACCTTGGGATAAACCGGCACCTTCCAGACGTCAGAAAAATATTCGACGAGGTATCTCAATTGGTTGTTCAGTTTTATTTGCAATACTCATTTGTATGGTATTTTTCAGCAGTGTATATTTTCTAGTTCCATTCCGCACAAATTTACTGGTCTTAGGTATCGATCGCACGCCTGAAGGGTCCGATCTTGGTCGCAGTGATACCAACATTTTGATCACGATCCAGCCTCTCAGTCCTTATGTTGGAGTGCTCTCTATACCCAGAGATTTGTGGGTCACGATTCCAGGCACTGGCGAAAACCGGATCAATGCTGCCCACTATTTTGCTGAGGGGGAGCAACCAGGCAGCGGTCCGAATGCTGCTCTGGAGACAGTTAAGTATAATTTTAGCGTTCCAGTCAACTACTATTTGCGGATCAAATTTGATGGTATTGTTGGCATCGTGGATGCATTCGGCGGTTTGGACGTAGAATTAGACAATCCCATGGGGGGATTACCACCAGGAGAACACCAGCTCACCGGAGAGCAGGCATTAGTCTTTATACGTGATCGCCAGGGTACTGATGATTTCTTCCGCATGCTTCAGGGCCAATTTTTTGCCGCTGAGATTATCGAACAGGCGCTCCAGCCAAAATCGTGGCCCAAACTACCTGCAGTATTTTCCGCGGTGAATGAATCAATTGATACCAATTTACCAGTCATTCTTTGGCCGCGCTTAGGTTTTGCTCTGCTCCGAGCTGGTCCGAGTGGAATTGATTATCATGTCATCAACCGGGATTATGTAACCCCAACCACCACCTCTGGAGGCGCCCAAGTATTAGTCCCCAATTGGCTGCTGATTAATCCGCTCGTAGATCAGATTTTTGGTGATTAGCCCCCGAAGGCAATAACAAAGTAACGGTTAAAGAAGATCAATGCCACCGCACCTGCGATCATGAATGGACCATACGGGATGAAGGAAAAAGCACGGTATTTTCTAGCCAACAAGGATATTAACAAATAGATTAATGAGATAACCCCAGCCAGCAATATCGATAAAAATAATCCCCCAATTATCGCCGGCCATCCGAGGAAGAAACCCAGAATCCCACCTAAGATCACATCCCCGAAACCAAGAGCCTCATCATTAAACCCTTCCCTTTTTCTCCGTACAATGTAACGAGCGAAAAGTGCCCCCAGTAAATAAAGACCCAACATGGCACCAAAGCCCGCCAACCCTCCGAGCAGGGTATCGATGACCCCATGTAGCTGAATGCCGATAAATAAACCCAAAATTGTTCCAACGAGACTTACCGGATGCATTATCAAACGATGCTCAAGATCGATAATTACTACGACTCCGAAATATATCATCACCAATAAGCTCAACCAAAATCCTAAGATCAAATTTGGTTGGTTCCAAAGCCAAATAGCAATGAGAACGGTAATTATTTCAACAATCCAGCTGCGAACTGTTCGCCTGTGGCCACAATATGGACACTCCCTCGGCCATATCAGGTAATTGATGAATGGTTGAGGTTCTTCGCAATTTACACAAAAAGGTTTGACCAATCTCCTTTTATACGGAAGAACGTCTGAGATATAGTTGATCAGAGCTCCAGATATCCAACCAAGCAAGATGACGATTATGATCATAGACAAAATTATAGCATTCCAGTTAATAATAATTGTGAGCTCGACTTAACAGAAATGTTTTTACAGTAAAATGAGATCAATGCCATCAGACCAGGTAATTGCCTTGTTAACTGATTTTGGTAATCAGGATCCTTTCGTCGGTATCATGAAAGGTGTAATTTCCAATATCGCGCCTCAGGCAAAATTTATCGATATCACCCACAATATACCTCCTGGTGATATCTACCGGGCAGCGGTGATGTTATGGCAGGCGATTCCTCATTTTCCCCCTGGGTCAATCTTCTTAACTGTCGTGGATCCCGGTGTGGGGAGTGTGCGTAGAGGATTGATAGCCCAATCAGGCGACAACATTTTTGTAGGACCCGACAATGGAGTGTTTACATTTGCCTTAAAAGGTGACATTACAGCCTGGGAATTGTCCAACCCCCAATTTCAGTTGCCTGATAAGGGAAAAACCTTTCACGGCAGAGATGTGTTCGCTCCTGCTGCTGCTTATGCAGCAAATGGAATCGACGGATCGCGGTTCGGAGCACCACTTGAAAACCTGATTGAGTTAGCAAGCCCTAAGCTAATATTGGCAGAAAACCAGCTGAATGGAGAAGTGCTGTATAGCGATCAATTTGGGAATCTATTGACCAGCATTGGAAGATTTTCACGATCTGGGGATAGAACATTCAACTTCAAACCTTGGATTGATCCTGAGAAATTCAATTTCAAAGAATTAGTATTATCAATGGATCGATCACAATTATCCCTACCTGAAGGACAGACTTTAGCCTGGGTAGACACTTTTGCAGATTTGCAAGATAATGATTGCGGATTTTTAGTCGGTAGCAGCGGTTTAATCGAAATTGTTGCCAACCGAAATAATGCTGGGAAATTACTTAGACTAAATTCGGGCGCACAAATCACCCTTAATTTCTAAGGAGCATTTAATGGAAAAATTTATCATCGGTGGCGGGTATCCATTAGAAGGAGAGATTGTGCCATCTGGCAACAAGAATGCTGCACTACCACTCCTGGCGGCTTGTTTGCTCACGGATCAACCTGTGATCCTACACAATCTGCCCGATATTAAAGACGTTGAGACAATGAGAATGCTCCTGAAAAGCCTGGGAGTAGAGATAAATTTGGTCAATAACCATACCTGGCGGATACATGCCGCCCAGGTGCGACCGGCTGATCTTGATCCAGACCTCTGTCGCAAAATACGGGCTTCGATCTTGTTAGCAGGTCCAATGGTTGCACGCACCGGAGAGCTGCTCTTACCTCCTCCAGGAGGTGATGTCATCGGGCGTCGCAGGGTTGATAGTCATATTCTGGCTTTATCCAGTTTGGGGGCGGAAGCCGAATTCGATCGCTCCCAAAAAGTCTTCCGCTTTAATGCTGATCAACTTGAAGGCGCCAATATTATCCTGGATGAAGCCAGTGTCACCGCTACCGAGAATGCCATCATGGCAGCTGTGACTGCTAACGGAGAAACTGTCTTACGCAATGCCGCCTCAGAGCCGCATATTCAGGAGTTGTGCCATTTTCTGAACCAACTGGGGGGCAGGATTGAAAATATCGGTTCAAACACATTACTCATTCATGGCGTTCCTAGCCTGAGCGGAGGAGAGTACAGCATTGGACCGGATTATCTTGAAGTGGTGAGTTTTATCGGCGCCGCTGTTGTCACCAAGGGATCAATTCGAATTCGCAAAGCAGCTCCTGAGCATTTGGATATGATCGCAGGTGTATTTGGGCGACTCGGTGTTTCCTGGGAGGTGGAGGGGAAAGATTTACTTGTTCCAGCAGAGCAGGAATTATGCATCGAACCCGATCTTGGCGGAGCGATTCCAGAAATTAGTGTCATGCCTTGGCCTGCATTTCCGACGGATCTGATGAGTATTGCTATTGTGGTCGCAACCCAGTCATCAGGAAGTATCTTGTTCCACGATTGGATGTACCCCAGCCGCATGTTCTTTATTGATAAGCTGGTCAATATGGGAGCCCAGATCGTCTTATGCGATCCTCACCGCAGCATCGTTCAGGGACCAACGAGATTATTTGCTGAGACGATGGAAAGCCCTGATATTCGTGCCGGCATGGCCATGGTATTAGCGGCTCTGGCCGCAAACGGTCAATCGGAAATCCGCAATGTGGTCCAGATTGACCGAGGTTATGAGAAGATAGATAAAAAACTCCGCGCCCTTGGGGCGCGGATTGAACGCGTAAAAGAATGATCTTGTTGATTTTATTTAACTATTCGACTGACTCGCCTTTTGCTTCCTGGACAACGCTCAAGAATTCATTGACAACTTCCCTCAGCATCGGCTCAGGCATGGCGCCAACCTGTCGGTGAACGATCTTTCCATCGGCAACAAATAACATAGTCGGAATTCCCTGAACCTGGAATTTCATCGCCCATTCAGGATTTTCATCAGTGTTGACTTTCGTCACTAGTAAGGTACCTGCCTTTTCTTTTGCCAATTTATCCAGCGTTGGGGCTACCATTCTGCATGGTCCACACCAGGGCGCCCAGAAATCGACAATTACAGGCAGCTTTGATTGCAAAACCGTTTTTTCGAAAGCACTATCTGTGACGTGAACTGGTTCATCTATCATAGAAAAAAATCTCCCATTCAATCCATGTGGACTGAAGTATAGCATGGTCGGAAACATTTGTCAGGTATAATTTGGACAATGGCAGTCAAATTTTCTCTTTCTGGTAATGATCAATACCAAGTAGCCACACCAGTTTATCAGGGGCCATTAGACCTCCTTTTGCAACTCATAGAACGGGCGGAACTTGATATTACTAAGCTCTCTCTAGCTCACGTAACCGATCAATATTTATCATATATTAAAGAGCTGCCAGAACTGTCAGCGGAAGAGGTATCTGGTTTCTTAGTAATTGCCGCTAAATTAATTCAAATCAAATCTCAGAGTTTGCTGCCTCGTCCCCCAACCAGGGATTCGGGCGAAGAAGATCCTGGAGAGCAGTTGGCCCGTCAGTTGCGTCTTTATCGACAGTTCAAGAGCGTTGCCAAATCCCTGGATGGAATGCAAAAGCTTGACAAACGCACGTATACCAGCCTTGCTCCAGTTCCAGAGCTGGAAGGGAAGTTGCAGTTAACCGGGATAGACAAATCAGACCTGGTCGCGGCTTTCCTTGAAGTCATGACCCGCATACCAGAAGAACCAGCCTCGCTGAACACCGCGATTACACCTCCAAAGGTTACTATCCGCCAAAAAGTAAAACTTGTCACTGATCAATTGCGGCAATTTGGTCGCTCGTCTTTTAAGAGGCTTTTGGGAGACCGCAGTACTCGAGAAGAGATCGGTGTTACTTTTTTAGCGCTGCTCGAATTGGTAAAACTTCATTTTATTGAGGTCTCGCAGGAAGACCTATTTGCGGACATTCAGATCCAGGCCTCCCAAGAATGGGAAGGCATTGAGGATATAGAATTCGAATTTGGAGAGTAAATGTGCAAAACAGATTAATCGATTCCTCTTCCCCCTATCTTCTTCAGCATGCGGATAACCCAGTCGAATGGTTTCAATGGGACGAAGAGGCGTTAAAAAAATCCAAAATTGAAGATAAGCCAATCTTTCTAAGTATTGGCTATGCAGCCTGTCACTGGTGCCACGTCATGGCTCATGAATCCTTTGAGGATCCCGACACGGCTGAAATCATGAACGAGTTTTTTGTCAATATCAAGGTGGATCGGGAAGAACGGCCTGATATTGACAATATTTACATGGATGCAGTCGTAGCCCTCACCGGACAAGGTGGCTGGCCGATGAGTGTTTTTTTAACACCTGAATTGCAACCGTTTTACGGGGGCACTTATTTTCCACCTGTCTCTAGATATAATATGCCAGCGTTTCGCGAGGTCCTCTTAGGGGTAGCCAAGGCCTGGAAAGAAGATCGCGATCGTTTACTTGAAGCGGGTAACCAGGTCACTAACTACATTCAAAGGAATCAATTGATTCCTGGTAAATCGAGTCAATTGAATGCCAGCTATCTTGAACAGGCAGCTGAAACGCTAATCAAGAATTACGATTGGAAGTACGGTGGCTGGGGCTCAGCACCTAAGTTCCCACAACCGATGGCAATTGAGTTTCTCCTCCGGCGCGCAAATAGAGGAGATCAGGAAGCCCTTGAGGTTGCTTCTCATGCTTTGCGTTCGATGGCCCAAGGCGGCATGTACGATTTGATTGGTGGCGGTTTTGCCCGCTACAGCACCGATAACGAATGGCTGGTACCCCATTTCGAGAAAATGCTATACGACAATGCCCTTCTGTCGCGGGCATATCTGCATGCCTATTTGATCACCGGTGATCCTTTTTTTCGTAGAATCTGTGAAGAGACACTCGAATTTGTGATGCGGGAAATGACAGACCCTTCAGGCGGTTTTTACAGCAGCTTGGATGCGGATTCGGAAGGCGAAGAAGGGAAATTTTATGTCTGGTCAGAGGAAGAAATTCGTGCATCGTTGCCAAATAAGAATGATGCCGATATGGTCCTTGCAGCCTATGGGTTTACTGATTCTGGTAATTTTGAAGGAAAGACTATCCCTCGCTGGTTATTAGACGATAACCAATTAGCTGAGAAATTTAACTTGGAAGTTGCTGATATCCCTAAGGAACTCAAGCGGATCAATGAAATATTGCTTGAATCCAGGGAAAAAAGGATCCGTCCTGGTACGGATGACAAGGTGTTAGTTGCATGGAACGGTTGGATGTGTTTGGCGTTTTCTGAGGCTGGGAGATATTTGGGAAATTCTGATTATGAGGACATGGCTACACGCAATTTAAATTTCTTGCTCACCAATCTCCTCGATAATCACCGACTTTCTCGCACCTGGAGAGATGGTAAGGTCAATCATTCCGGCTATCTTGATGATTATTCCTCGATTATTTTAGCTCTGATCGATCAATATAACACCGACCCCGACCCAAAATGGTTCCAGAGCGCAATCGAGCTTGCTAAAAATATGGTAATGAACTTTTCAAGCGCAGAAGGACTGTTTTTTGATACACCGGAAGATCATGAGCAACTGCTCGTTCGTCCCCGTGACTTGCAGGATAACGCCACGCCTTCAGGAAATGCCCTGGCAGCTTATGCCCTGCTCCAATTGGCTGCTTACCAGGGTGATGGAAGCATGCGGGATCAGGTAGAGATGATGCTTGGTAGGCTTCAAGAATCCATTTCAAAGTATCCAACTGCGTTTAGTTGGTGGCTATGCGCATTAGACTTAGCTCTCTACCCGATCCGTGAAGTGGCTATTATTGGCAGTGGTGATGATAGCCGCACAAAATCGCTGACCGATTACCTTTGGTCAAGCTACCGTCCCGATGTGGTTGCTGCAGTCTCCGACCAACCCATCGATTCTGATGGTCCAGCCCTTCTTGATAATCGCATGATACTCAATGACGCCCCCACCGCATATGTGTGTGAAGGGTTTGTTTGTAACCAACCGGTAAACGATATCGAACAGTTCAATTTTCAGCTAACAGGCAATTCGTAGAAATTACAAGTCAAGTTCTAAACCGACTGGGCAGTGGTCGGAGCCAAGTATCTCCTCATAAATTACTGCATCGACAACCTGATTGGCCAACCCACTTGAGATCAAATAATAATCTAACCGCCAGCCAATATTCCGGCTTCTGGCGTTCAAGCGATATGTCCACCAGGTATACTGCACCCTGTCTGGATATATTTCGCGATAGATATCAACAAAATTGTGTTGGAGGTATTTGTCAATCCAGGCCCTTTCTTCTGGTAAAAACCCTGAATTCTTCTCATTCTGCTTAGGATTTTTCAAATCGATCGGTTGGTGAGCGGTGTTCATGTCACCAAAGAGGATGATTTGCTTCCCTTCTTGATGCAGCTGATCGCAAGTATCGAGCAGCCGGCCATAGAAATCAAGCTTATAATCCAGGCGATTTTGATCCCGCTGCCCATTGGGGACATACAGGTTGAAGAGGACGAGGTTATCATAATCTGTCCGGATGACTCGTCCTTCTACATCAAACCTGTCCTCCCCAATACTGAAGGATAAGTTTTCTGGTTCTTTTCGAACAAAAGTCGCTACAACGCTATAACCGGGACGTTCTGCTGGATTCCAATAGGCGGAAAACTCAGCAAATTCATCAAGCTGTGCCTGGGTCAGCTGATCAGGTCTTGCTTTAATCTCCTGCAAACACATTACATCTGGTTGCAGCTCCATGACATCCTTCAGTACATCCTTCGATAACAGCGCTCTCAAGCCATTGACATTCCAAGAAATTATCTTCATTCATGCCTCAATATATCGTTACCTTTTCATGCTACAATTCACCCTCATAAAGAAGAACATTAAACCACAGAAAGGTACGAAATTTGGCTAAGAACACAATTATCCAACCCGTGAAGGGGACCAGGGACTATTACCCGGAATTAATGGCTGTCCGGAAATGGCTATACGAAGTTACGGCCTCAGTTTCTTCTGCCTTCGGCTACCAGGAATACGAAGGGCCACTGATCGAATCGCTGGAGCTTTACGCTGCCAAATCCGGTGACGAGCTGGTCAAAGAGCAATCCTTTGTCTTCGAGGATCGTGGTGGAAATTTAATTACTTTACGCCCTGAGCTCACCCCCACCTTAGCTCGCATGGTTGCCCAACAGCAGAACCAGCTAACTTTCCCACTCCGCTGGTGGTCATTTGGTCCGTTTTGGCGCTACGAACGCCCCCAAAAAGGGCGCACTCGTGAATTCTTTCAGTGGAATATTGACCTGATTGGATCTGATTCACCAACTGCTGATGCAGAGTTGGTCGCCATCGTGGCTTCATTTTTCCAGGCAGTTGGACTTTCACCGGATGAGGCTCAGATTCTAGTCAATAACCGTTACTTGATGGAAGGTGAGCTGGCAGAAATTGGCATTCAAGATGAATCGTTGAAAGATATCTTTCGCCTGATTGATCGCCGTGATAAATTAGCGCCTCCGAAATGGCGGGACTATGCCAAGGATTTGGGTCTTACACTCCAACAAATCGACCAGCTCGAAGAGTTATTACGAAATGACGATTTGTGGCAGAAATCCCCAGCCCTGCAAGGTCTTTTCCCGGCAGTTGAATCCCTTGGAGTTGGTGGGTATGTTCGCTTTGCTCCCAATATCATCCGCGGTTTAGATTATTACACAGGGACGGTATTTGAGGCGCAGGCAATCAAGGGTGACGTTAGGCGCGCAATTCTTGGCGGCGGCAGGTACGACAACCTGCTTTCTGATGTGGGCGGCAATCAAATCCCAGCTGTGGGCTTCGCCATGGGTGACTTGGTCATCACACTGGTACTGGAAGAGCTGGACTTAATTCCAACAGACATCAAAACTCCACCGGCTTCAATCCTGGTGACCGTTTTTGATGAGGATTCACTGCAAGAATCGCTCACTCTTTCAAAAGAATTGCGCGAGGCGGGATTAAAGGTAGCTTGTTATCCTCAAGCTGATAAGCTAGGAAAGCAGTTGAAGTATGCTGACAAGACTGGGGTAAAAATTGCGCTTTTACTGGGTCCCGATGAAATTGGTGCCCAAAATGTAACCTTGAAGGAATTAAGCTCTGGCAAACAGGAAACTATTCCCCGGACTCAGTCTGCTAACAAACTCAAGAGAATGCTCGATCTCGACTGATTGAAACGACGATGACTATAGAATCTAAGAAGCAATCTAATCATCCAGAATCATCTTGAGGATTTTGTTACCCTTCCATAGAAATACCTTGCCATGGTAAACTAAGCCGATTGAGCATCCAGCTTAATTTTTTTGCATGGTGGGCGTAGCTCAACGGGCAGAGCGCCTGTCTGTGGAACAGGTGGTTGAGGGTTCAAGTCCCTTCGCCCACCCAAAATGAGAGCCATCCAAAAGGGTGGCTTTTTCTGATTAAAAACTTCAACTCTCTAATGATAGAATTTGTATTATCCAGATACTTAGAGCATCGAATATCCAATATCTAACCCCCAATTTATTTTAAGGATAAGCTATTGCGCAACCTTATTCCCCACTATATTCTAGATCGATATCTCTCTGGAAATAACCATGGGAGACTTCCAGCAGTCGCCATGTTCGTGGATATCTCTGGTTTCAGTCAAATTACTGATCAATTGATGGAACAAGGCCAGCACGGTGCGGAAATCCTGGCTGATGTAATGCGGAATATTTTTACACCCCTTGTCCAGATCACATATGAACAAGGCGGATTTATTTCAACACTCGCCGGGGATGCATTTACTGCGATCTATCCAATCGAAGATAATGATGAAATTGTTTGCCTGCATGCTTTATCAGCAGCCTGGCAAATTCAGAAAAAGCTCGAATCACTCGCAAAACAAACAACTCCATACGGCGAGTTTCTCGTCTCGGGAAGGATAGGCATTGCCAAAGGGGAAGCCGCTTGGGGAGTTGTGAATTCTCAAGACCAAAGAAGGGCTGCGTACTACATAGAAGGATCAGCAGTCGAAGAAAGCGCACTGTCGGAGGGAAAAGCCAGCTCTGGACAAATAATCGCCGAAGCAAAATTTCGTACTGCCATTGGTGGACATGCTGATTTTTCCCCGCAGGAAAACCATTTCATGGTATCGAGCCTCACTGTCGATCCACTTCCTCCACTTCCTGTTGATCTCAATATCCAGGATTCTGAAATGGCCTACAGGTTCTTTCCTCGTTCATTATTTCACCAGGTACACAGCGGCGAATTTCGCCAGGTTGTGACTATGTTCATCAACCTGCCAACTGTGCGAACCGAGGATCAATTAGCAATATTCATGGGTACGCTATTTGAGCTGCAGGACAAATTTGGTGGTTTACTCACCCGACTTGATTTTGGCGACAAGGGCTCCAATCTTTTGATGTTTTGGGGGGCACCAGTGTCATTCGAAAATGATATTGAACGGGCATTAAACCTGATTTTAGATCTGCAAACACAGACCAGCATCCCAATCAATTCTGGCATCACCTACAGGATTGCCCATGCCGGTTTCATTGGCTCACCTCTTAGGGAAGAGTACACAGCTTATGGTCGCGGAGTTAATCTCGCTGCTCGATTTATGTCAACTGCCTTGCGCGGTGAGATATGGGTTGATGAAGAGATTGCCAAGCGAGCTTCCTCCCGATTTGAGATAGAACCCGATGGAGAATACCCCTTTAAAGGATTTTCGCGTAAGCAGAAGGTATATTTGCTTGAAGAGCGCAAAGAAGAAGTTGAAAGGACATACCAAACAGAACTGGTTGGTCGACAATCAGAGTTGGAGGCATTAGCCAATTTTATCGAACCAATTTCTGAGGGTAAATATTGCGGGGCAATGATGATCCTAGGAGACCCTGGAATTGGCAAAACTCGTCTGGTTGATGAATTTTCAGATCAAGTTGAATCCGACATCCGTTGGTCTATCTGCCAATGCGACCAGGCAATCCGTGATTCGTTCAATCCATTTCGCTACTGGCTGCGTAATTATTTCTCAATTTCAACTTATCAAAATGAAGCCCGGAATAAACGCAACTTCAACCGCAAAATGGACCAGCTAATTACCTCAATAGGTGATAAAAAGTTGGCAGATGAATTGGACCGGACCCGCTCATTCTTAGGAGCAATGAACGACCTGTATTGGCCAGATTCACTTTATCAACAAGTAGATCCTCAAGGGCGTTACGACAACACCATCATCGGTTTAATCAGCTTAATCCAGGCAGAGTGCACAATTCAGCCGCTGATCCTTCAATTGGAAGATGCCCAATGGTTGGACGAAGATTCATGGGCCCTATTAACCCGACTGGATCGTTCGATAAAGTCCGATCTTGAAAAATCCTATCCGTTGGCCATCATTGCCACCGCACGTTTCGAATTCTTATCAACTGGATTAAAAGATGGTATCAACTTCCAGGAATTGCGCATCAGAGATCTCTCACCAGATTCCCTGAATTCGATTGCTGAACAACTATTTGGTGGGCCGGCATCGCGAGAGTTGTTGGAATTACTTAACGAAAGATCGGAAGGAAATCCATTCTTTGCTGAACAGATTGGTTATTATTTACTGGAAGAAGAAAAGTTGAGAAAGGTTGATGGGGAATGGAAAATTAAAGATCCATCTCAATCTCCACTTCCTGACGATATTCGTTCTTTATTGGTCTCCCGTATCGACAGGCTGACCGAGGATGTGAAAGATGTTGTCCTCTCTGCTGCAGTGCTGGGGAGAGAATTTGAATTGCAGATTCTCTCATTCATGTTGGATGGAGATGCAAGTTTAGTTGTAAAAGTAGCTGATGCAGAGCAGAATGCAATCTGGTCAAAAATGGGTGAACTGAGATATCTCTTCACCCATGCTTTGCTCCTGGATGCAGCTTACCGCATGCAAATCCATTCTCGTCGGCAAGTGCTCCATAAATCGGCAGTCACGGCCATCGAAAATCTCTATTCAGGAGAATTAAGCGCATATTCTACAGACCTTGCATATCATTGTG
>JBFFEL010000043.1:0-29932 GCA_041558875.1 Anaerolineales bacterium | reverse complement strand
CATAATCGTTATCAACTACGCAAGTTGAACTGGGTGATATGAGCATTTAAACCAATAATTCCGCCCTAGTAAGTAGAAACCAACCCTGAATTAATTTTACATCAAGAAGTGACCTAGCACACACCATTCATCCGTGGTATTCCCTGAAAAGTTATAACAACTCCTTCCCAGAACTGAACATAAATCTGAGCGGATTAAAAAAGTAGTTTGGATAGTTCTGGGGCAATCCTCAATCCTAATGTGCTTTTGTGAACGTCTTCATGGATGATATTTATGAAGATTTTACTCATTAAATTTTTAGAATGGTTATTCTATATATGGACCTCAAAAAAAGGTAAACAACAGGATCGGGGAGGCAACCTGCCAGATGATATTGAGATATCCATATAAGAATGAGATTGACCTTACACCTCTCGTGACCGATGAGGTTAATAAAGCTAGAGAAGAGCTAGGTCTGAGAAAGGATGAAGATCTGACCGTGATGGTTGAAATGGGGAAGGATTTGCATCTGGTGATCCGTGTGGGGGTGACCGATAAAGGAGCAATACAATAAGACTTCAAGCGGATCATTGCGTTCAAAAGAACGATAACAATATATATCTGATATAAAGCAGTAATTTCACGCGAAAAAACCCCGCATATTATCACAAAACATTTAATCACCAATCCAGCTTGGCTGAGTCTAGTTACCAGTTGCTTGGATACCCTTCAATACTGTTAGTTGTCCCCAACCGATATAAATTTATAATTTGGTTGCCCGGAGGGAAAGCGATTCATCTTGCCCGGAGATGATCAAGTGTTCGAAGAACTCAACCTATAACGGTACCTTATAGGAGTATTCAAATGAAATACATATCTAGAAGCCTGGGTATTGCCCTGGTTTTGAGCTTATTGTTGACGATTACCTTGGGGGTAGCACTCTCTGCTGGGACACCGGTCGTTAGCCCCGGTTCAGATCCTTCCGCGGTCCACTTGGGAGGAATGCGCTTCCGCAAACTGGCAAGTGGACCTGGGGGTTCCGAGGTATACCTGGGCGTGCCAGACCTGGGTGATATAACCCGGCGCACAGAGTTGAATCTCGTCTGGGGCGCCAGCAACACTTTTTCTTTTGTGTACGACACGGCAAACGATAAACTAACTGCTGCCGTGAACAATGGGACCACGGACTACAATTTGGAATACCTGAACTTCTCAGATAACGTGAGAGATCTGGTCTATGCGGGAGATCAAGGCGCAGCTGATAGCGCTCTGAGCATGCTCAATTATATGCAGATCAACGTTACCCTTGGGGAGGCTACACCTGCCCAGATAAGCCTGAATGATATCGTTCTGGACGGTAATCCATTGGATAATTTCCCTGGTGTGAATGGGGGTACCCAATCCTGGCAGGTGACAAATTATGATTTCAGCACAGGATTCACACTGACTGGCACCTTCAATATGTCAAATATCACCAGCAATAGCGCTGAGAAGAACATGGTCGAGATTACCTTTGGAAAGACGGATACGGATACCACCGCTCCGCTCACATCCAGTGTAGTCGCCGCTCCTAACCCGGCAGCTCCTAGTGACAATGTGACCGTGACTGCAGTGATTGACGACAGCACAACCGGGAATTCCAACATCAAGTCAGCGGAATACCAGCTCGATGGTGGAGCTTGGCTGCCGATGAACGCCCAGGATGGGACCTTCGACTCCCCAACCGAGAATGTGACCGCTGATTTTACCGCGCCAGCTTTAAGGGGTGGGTATGCTCTTTGCGTGCGCGGCACTGATTCTGCAGACAACACCAACACCGGAGATTGCATAACTTTATCTGTGGATGATCAGGGACCGGTAGCGCTCTCTGTGGCTGTGTTGCCAACCAAGGCAGGTGGTGGAGTAAACATCGATCTGACCGCGACGATTGATGATACAACGACTGGCGGCGCAAATATCAAGTCCGCTGAATACCAGCTGGACGGCGGCATTTGGATGGCAATGAGCGCTCAGGATGGCAGCTTCGATTCGGCGACGGAGGTTGTAGCAGCTTCCTTCCTGTCCCCAACCACAAGCGGTGTGAAGAATGTGTGTGTGCGCGGTACAGATGCCCTCGATAACCTGGGGACAGCCTCCTGTACCAGCCTGACTGTGGATAGCCTCGGACCCTTGGTTTCAGCGGTGGTTGGCAACCCCAATCCTGTAGCTCCCGGAGTGCAGGTTTTATTGACTGCCAGTGTGGATGACTCTACGACCGGTAATACCAACATCCAGGCGGCAGAATACCAGTTGGATGGTGGCACTTGGCTGCCAATGAGCGCTCAGGATGGCGGATTTGACTCGCCCTCAGAAGCTGTCACCACCCAATTTAATGCCCCAACTCAAGCAGGCACAGTCCAAATGTGCGTGCGCGGCAGCGATGCTTTGGGCAATATCGGGACTGCGACCTGCGCCGAATTGACAGTATCAGATCCAACGCCATCTTCACTGTCCGTCTACCTGCCGATCGTTGTGAATAGGTCAAATCCTTAGGTATCTCTCGAAAGTAATCCTTTTGCTATAAATAAAAGAGACGTTCCCAAAAAGGGAGCGTCTCTGAATTTTTATTGGTAAGAAGGTTATCTTTTTTGGCTCAGTTGCAGATCCAATATGCAGCTATGATTCTTGCCTTACGTGATGATTATTATCTGTCTCATCACCTTGGGTTTGGCTTTCTTGGTCCAATTCCAAGGGTGGTAGTTCCTCCAGAGATGAGAGGCCGAAATGCTGTAAAAACTCTGGTGTAGAGGCATATAGAATGGGGCGCCCAGGACCTGGAGCGCGGCCGACATCCTGAATCAGGCCCTTGTGTAGCAAACTTTTCATCACCCCATCACTGTTAACCCCCCGGATGCTGTCCACCTGGGGCCGGGTAACGGGCTGCTGGTATGCGACGATAGAGAGGGCTTCGAGCGCAGCCTGGCTGAGATGGCTGGTGATCTCTAACCCCAAAAAGCGCTCCACCACCTCGCCGACTTCGGGTGAAGTCGTCAGCTGGATGCGCCCGGCATGCCTCTGAATTCGCAATCCACGAGTCTTGTATTCATCGGACAGTAATTTCAAGCCTTGCTCAACCTCCGCCTCTGAGACCTGGAGGGCGGCGGCAAGCTGGGCATGGTTGACGGACACCGGAGAAACGAATAAGATCGCCTCCAGGCCTGCTTTTAATTCATTAATCTTTTCTAAGGGTTCAATGTCGGACATGCTATAATCAGTCCTTGGTAAAAACTCAACTCCACAGGATAATTAATCAAAAATCTAATGAAGAAACTAAAGGTAATCCCCCTTATTATATTCGTAATCGCGCTAAGTTCGCTAGCTTGCAACTTTGGTTTTGGACGCCAGGAAACCCCTGAAGAAGTGATTCCGGTCACAACAGAGGCGGTCGAAAGCCTGCAAGAATCGGCTCAAGAGGCGGCAGAAGGTGCTTTCCAGAGCGGTGACATCGAGTTGGTGATCACCGAAGCCCAACTGACTTCCCTGCTCACATTCGAGTTAGCAGAGCGAGTTGGAGATCAGCTCTCGAACCTGCAGGTTTTCTTGCGCGATGGCCAGATCCAATTATTCGGTGATGTAGATTCCCAGGGTATCTCAGCACAAGTTAGCGTGGCTGTCGCAGTCACCGTCGATCCTGTCGGTCGACCGATCCTGAAGGTGGTTTCATCGAGCATTGGACCATTTCCAGTGCCTGGAGAACTTATTTCCGAAGTTGAACTACTCATGAACCAGGCTTTTCAAGAAAAAGTCGAGTCAATGGCACCAAACATGCACGTAGAAAGTATCGTCATCGAGAATGGAACGATGACTATCATTGGACGTTCAAAATAGTTAACTAGGATGGGAAACAGGTTCCCTGGGGTTAGATTCTTCTTGGTCCTATTTGGGATCGGCGCGGCCATCGTCGCTGGATGTACAGCTCCCCAAGTCACTGAAGGGTTGATCACCGTTAGCATTACTGCGGATGGCGAGAAATTAACGGTTGGGATTCCAGCTGGCAGTACTGTTGACAGTGCATTGCGGGCTGGTGGGATCATCCTTGGATCACTGGATAAGACTGACCCACCTTTATACACCGTTCTTGATGATGGTTCTCAAATAAACGTCGTGCGAGTTGAAGAGGAGTTCGTGATTGAGCAGGAAGTGATCCCCTTTGAAAGCCAGGTTGTGCGCAATGAGTCTCTCCCCGAGGGACAGGAATACTGGCTTCAACTGGGAGAGACCGGGCTGCGCGAGATCACTATCCGCCGCTTATTCGAAGATGGTGAAGAGGTGTCCAGTAATCCGGTGAAGTCTGTCATCGTGGAAGAACCTGTCCCGCAAATCAAGATGGTAGGGGTGCAAAGATCGTTTGTTCCATTTGATATCCCCGGGAAATTGGCGTACCTTTTGGATGGGGACGCCTGGATTATGGAGGGCAATACCGGTGAGCGCCAGCAGCTGATTGCATCAGGTGACCTTGATGGCCGCGTGTTCTCCCTCTCTCCTGATGGAAATTGGCTGCTCTACACTCGCCTGTCTGATGAAGAGGAGACGATTAACACCCTATGGGTGGCCCCCTTGGATGGTGAAGAGCAGGAAGAGATCGATCTCGGGGTGAGTAACGTCATCCATTTTGCAGATTGGAAACCGGACGCAGAACAAACGGTTGCCTATTCCACGGTAGAACCGCGTCCGGGAGCCCCGGGATGGCAGGCGAACAATGATCTGCTGATGCTCAGTTTTTCCGCCTCTGGGTTTGTACGCCAGCTGCCGGAGATTTTAGAAACAAATTCTGGTGGATTATATGGCTGGTGGGGGACAGATTTCAGCTGGGCGCCAGACGGTGAAAGTCTTTCCTATGCCCGACCAGATGAGATCGGCCTGGTTGATCTCGAATCCAGCGAACAATCACCCCTCAAACAATTCGCCCCGGTGCAAACATTCGGAGATTGGGCCTGGGTCCCGGGTGTAACCTGGGGTCCACAAGGAGACCTGCTGTATAACGTCGACCACGCTCCTCCAGCCGATTCGCTGGAATATTCCCTGGAAGTGCTCCCGGTAGAAGATGGTGATGGGCAGGTATTGGCTACAGAAGTGGGCATGTTTGCCTATCCGATTCCTTCAGCAACGGTGCAACTCGCCTCTGAGGAACAGGCCCACAAGGTCGCTTATCTGCAGGCAGTCTTCCCATTTCAAAGTGAGACCAGCCGCTATAATCTAATGGTCATGGATCGGGATGGCTCTAATAAGAAGTTATTGTTCCCTATCGATGGAGCCGAAGGTTTGGAACCTCAAGCAGTTGTTTGGTCTCCGGATCAACTGGATGAAACAGGAAATTATGCCCTCGGTGTTGTCTACCAGAACAATCTGTGGATCGTGGACAGTTTGACTGGAGAAGCTTCACAGATCACAGGAGATGGATTAACTAGTCGAATTGACTGGAAATGATAGTGGGTTGTTAATTTATGAAACCCTCTTTATCCTGGGTTGAGAGTTTCACGATAGAGATTATAGAGATAGCAGAATTATTGAAAAGAATAAGAGCATTGGCGTGAAGCTAATCGTGGGTCTCAGACGATTTTTGTAGATTTGTCGTCCCGTTCAAGGGGAATAAATATATCGAGGTGAGGAACTTTTAGATGAGAATTTTGATAACCGGTGCAGCTGGTTTTTTGGGTTCGAATTTATGTGATCGATTGATCGCTGAAGATCATGAAGTGATTGGTATGGACAATTTCATCACTGGAAGTCCGGATAACCTGGCTCATCTGGCAGGCAATGAAAATTTTTCATTCATCCGCCATGATGTGTCCAATTTTATTTTTGTGCCTGGGAAGATCGATGCCGTAATGCATTTTGCGTCACCTGCCAGTCCTAACCCGAACTCTCCATTTGGATACTTGAATTTACCTATTCAGACTTTGAAAGCTGGGGCTCTGGGGACGCATAATTCGCTGGGAGTGGCGAGAGCACAAAACACGAGATTCATCCTGGCATCTACCAGCGAGATTTATGGCGATCCGCTCGAACATCCCCAAACGGAAGATTATTGGGGTCACGTCAATCCAATTGGACCGCGTTCTGTCTACGATGAAGCAAAGAGATTTGCCGAAGCCCTGACGATGGCTTATCATCGGTTTCATGATGTCGATACCAGAGTGGTGCGCATTTTTAACACTTATGGCCCCAGGATGCATCTGGATGATGGGCGGGTCGTGCCAAACTTCCTGCAGCAGGCATTGCAAAATCAACCTTTAACGGTGTATGGAGATGGATCTCAAACGCGCAGTTTTTGTTATGTAGACGATCTGATTGAAGGCATATATCGCTTGCTGTTATCTGATGAGCACCAGCCGGTCAATATCGGCAACCCGGTCGAGACCACCATCCTGGAGTTCGCTGAAACGATCAATGCGATCACCGGGAATACTGCCGGAATCGTTTATAAAGAAGATGCCCGTGGGGAGGGGGATCCCCAGCAGCGGCAGCCGGACATCACCAGAGCAAAGGAAATTCTCGGCTGGGAACCGAAAATCAGTGTTGAAGAAGGTCTGAAGAGGACCATCCCTTATTTCAAGGCTAAAATGGGGCTGGCATGACGCTTACCTCGATCGTCACCGACAATCGTGAACGAACTCGTTTTTTTCGTTTTGCAGCGGTCGGGATCGTCGGTGCAGTTGTTGATTTCGGGACATTCAACCTGCTGACAACTTTCGTCGGTCTGACCGTGGTTGTGGCCAGTATCCTGTCCTTTATTGCGGCGATCATCAATAATTTCCTTTGGAATCGCTACTGGACTTATCCTGATTCACGATCCAAGCCCATCAGGCGGCAGCTGATCCAGTTTTCAATCGTGAGTGTCTTAGGATTGCTCATCCGCACACCGATTATCGCCATTCTTGAACCGTTGTTTTTCCGATTATTTTCCGATTTTGCGTTCCTGCCAATCGGCTTCTTTACCGCTGAATTTCTGGCCAATAATCTCGCTTTGGGAATCGCGGTGATCGTGGTTATGTTCTGGAATTTCTTCATCAATCGCTACTGGACGTATAACGACATTAGCTGATAAATTCCTCTTGGATTGAAATTCCGCATACAGAAGACCGAACAAAATCGAATAAAAATATTTAGTGCGAGTATAATTTCTATATATGGCGGAATCCCAAAAACCAATCCCAATTTATACAACCTCTGGGGATACAGGAGGATATCTGGTTTTCCCTTATGTGTACAACCAGATTGGTGATTGGATCGGTTGGGTGACAAATGAGAAACAAGTCTACTCAGTATACGGGCGCTACGTTGGGTGGGTGAACAAAGACAACCGGATTCTACGCCGGCGTGCCGATGATTTCCAGAAACCAGATAAGATCCCTCCTCCAGCTCCAGCACGCTTCCTCCCCCCAGCAACGGTTCCTTTACCGCCGTTGATGGCGGAGTTGAAATACGAGACTGTGGATGTGCTGGAGGATATGCCAGAATTGATGCCCAGATTAGATGATTTCGCAATGAGCGATGACGAATTCGAATAACATGCGTGTTGAGAGGTGCGGGCAGGCCTGATATCGTCTCCCAAATTCGATTTTAATCCCTACCCGAGGATAATTGACAATATTTACCTCGTCTCTCAAATACAGTGTCCAGGAGAGCATAGAATGGGAGCTCACGGAATCCCTTCAAGAGAAGAAGCACCAAACCCGAGGATGAAACAGATTTTGATCCGACACAATGTACGGAGCCGACAGATTACGATGGTTTCCTAAGGTGAAGTTGGGCTTTCCATTTCAAGGGAGAACAGGAAAAGGCGGAAGATGGTTTTCGAGCCGCAATTACTTATTCCTCGGATTCAATTGATGCCAAATATGGGTTGGGCTTGGTAATGAAAGCTCAAGGTAAGAAAGAAGAAGCTGTCGAGTTATTCCAACAATGGATGCAGTTGATCGATCAGGGAAAGATTGAAGAGCACTCTTAATCCGGGATGATGGGCCGCTTGACCCTCGGCCATATCAACAAGTTGACCACAGAGATTGGAATTTGGAGGAGCAGATTTGGCACCAGGTGTAATGAACCATCACGAAAGACTAGAAGCAACCATTGCAAGAGAAGCCGTAGATCGTCCCGCGGTAGCTCTCTGGAGACATTTTCCAGTTGATGATCAGTCTCCAGCCAGCTTAGCAGAAGCGACGGTGAGTTTTCAAAAAGACTACGATTTTGACCTGGTTAAGGTAACTCCCGCATCTTCCTTCAGCGTCAGGGATTGGGGCGCGATGGACGAGTGGCGCGGAGCCGCAGAAGGAACTCGCGAATATACCCGGCGGGTCATCCAGAATCCCGAGGATTGGGGTGAACTGTCTGTCCTTGATCCTGCGAAAGGCTCACTTGGGGCGCAGCTCGAATGCTTAAGCATGATCGTCAAAGAGATCGGGGAGGATGTGCCCGTTATTCAAACTGTATTCAGCCCATTGGCGCAGGCGAAGAACCTGGTGGGGGCAGATAAACTATCAATCCATTTAAGACGTTATCCCGAGCAGTTATCAGCTGGGCTTAGAACGATCGCGCAGTCCATCCAGCGTTTTGTGGAAGCGGTGAAGGAAACGGGAGCTGCGGGTATATTCTATGCCGTCCAGCATGCCCAGTATGGGTTGTTTGCCGAAGAAGAGTATGAAGTTTTTGGGCGGCAGTTCGATTTTCAGGCATTGGAGCCAGCACCGGAGTTCCGGTTTAATATGCTCCACCTGCACGGTGAACAGGTGATGTTTGATCGTTTTATGGATTACCCGGTGGCGATCATCAACTGGCATGATCGAGAATCACCCCCCACTCTGGCTGAAGCGAGCCAGAAATTTCCCGGCGCATTATGTGGGGGATTACGCCGCCTGGAAACGATGGTCTTAGGTTCCCCGGCTGAGGTAAGGGATGAAGCGGAAGACGCCCTACAGCAAACAAATGGACTAGGCTTGATCCTGGGTACAGGATGCGTTATGCCCACCATTGTGCCGCGCGGGAATATAATCGCCGCCAGGTGGAGCGTCGAAAAGTGAGTGGCTTCCATTTCTAGATAAAGATGAAACGGCGATCGGGATTGCTCGATCGCCGCTTGTGTTATGAGAGTTATATCAGGCAGCGCAAAAGGTCGCAAATTAAAATCAGTTCCGGGAGAAAGCACGCGACCGATTACGGACCGGGTTAAAGAGGCCTTGTTCAATATCATTGGTCCGGACATCCAGGAAGCAACCTTCCTGGACATGTTTGCGGGTACCGGCAGTGTTGGCATCGAGGCTTTGAGCAGGGGGGCAAAAACTGCGCTTTTTATCGATCTTGAGCGCATTGCAATCAAAACTGTCAACGAGAATTTGAAACTGACCAAACTTACCAATGGGGCAGAGGTTGTCCGTGGAGATGCACTGGCGATCCTGGATGGCCCTCCGCACATGCAGTTCGACTATGTCTATATCGCCCCGCCGCAGTATCAAGGACTTTGGATCGATGCTTTGCGTAAAGTTGATGATCACCTGGAATGGCTTTCTGAGGATGCCTGGGTGATCATCCAGATCCATCCCCAGGAGATCGAAGACCAGAAGCTAAACCACCTGATCGAATTCGACCGCCGCAATTACGGCAGTACGGTGTTAATTTTCTACCAGGTAAGGGACGAATAACGGTTTGTAAAGCAACGATGTCTAATACACCTCACAGAAGATTCAACCCCCTGACCAATGAGTGGGTGCTGGTGTCACCCCAGCGTACGCAGCGCCCCTGGAAAGGTCAGATGGAAAACGTGTCTCCAGTGAAACTGCCGGAATACGATCCTCAATGCTACCTTTGCCCTGGAAATGCGCGCTCTGGTGGAAAAATCAATGAAGAGTATTCTGGGACCTTTGTGTTCGATAACGATTTTCCGGCTCTGCTACTCCAACCTGGTGGTGAATCCCTTGGGGAAGGAGCGCATGAGCCTGGGAGGCGTAGCGATCTTCCTAGGGAGCAATATCTCCCCCCAAGGTTATTCAAACAGGAAGAAGAATCAGGTGTCTGCCGGGTGGTTTGTTTCTCCCCACAGCACAACGCCTCGCTGCCAGACTTATCAAACGACCAAATTAAAGCTGTTATTCAAACATGGATAGATCAATCGCTCGATCTGCAAAAACATGATTTTATCCATTATGTGCAGGTGTTTGAGAACAAGGGAGCAATGATGGGAGCCTCCAATCCCCACCCTCACTGCCAGATTTGGGCTACGGAAAGTATTCCCAATGAACCATGGAAGGAGCTCGCATCACAGAAGGCATATTTGGCAGAAAATCAGACCTGTTTGTTATGCGATTACCTGCAAGCTGAGGTGACCAGCCAGGTGCGCATTGTTGTTGAAAATGAGCATTTCTGCGCTTTAGTCCCCTTCTGGGCAGTCTGGCCCTTCGAGACCATGGTGCTGCCGAAAAGGCATTTCGCCTCGATGCCGGTTATAGCCCAGCTTGAGATTGAAGCTTTGGGAAAATTACTTCAAAGACTCACAGCTTGTTATGATCGTTTGTTCGAGGTATCCTTCCCCTACTCCATGGGATTTCACCAGGCGCCAGTCAATGATGGGCTTCATCCGGAATGGCACCTGCATGCCCATTTTTATCCACCGCTGCTGCGGTCTGCAACAGTGCGAAAATTTATGGTGGGTTTTGAAATGCTGGCTTCACCACAAAGGGATCTGACTGCAGAATCGGCAGCTGAAAGATTGCGCAGCTTGCTCTAGGGCTAGAACAAACCTCTCAGGACGAGTAGAAAACCAAAAACGATCAGGGGGATGCCTAGAGGCAGCAGTACTACCGTGATGCTCAGGACTGCACCTACGATGATCATGACCAGGCCCAGTACGATGGCGATCAGCCGGCCGGTGAGCCTGACAATCCAGGTTAGCAAACGCCAGATCGCCCAAAATGGCCATAAATACCAGGGTACCTGTTCAGCTGTATTTATTTGAGACATTCTTTACTCCAACAGTTATTCATTGACAATTTTTGATATCAAAGTTGATTTCTATTAATATATACGTTCAATCTCACAAAAAGGTTGCGTAAAAATAGGGGCATTGGGGATCGGATCATTGATCACGAAAGACGATCATCAAACGTTCTGAAGCATCATACAGATAGTGAGCTGAGAATGGTTGATCTCCGGGATTGGCTCCGAGGACACGGGGAAGCAGGATAGGTAAATCCTCGACTAAAGGTAGGCTGTAAAGCTGGTTGATTGGGACCCATTCCAGGCTGCCTTCCGGTGAGGAGGGTAGCGATTCGAAGTAATCCGATCCAGAGGCAGGAATATCCCCGCGCAAAACGAAGATCCCGACGCCGATTTCTTCTCCAGTATCGATCGTGATCAGACCGCAAAGCCAAAGATCCTTCACCTCAAAACCGGTTTCTTCAATGAGTTCGCGGTAGGCTGCAGAAATGATATCCTCTCCGCGTTCGACATGGCCGCCAAGACCGTTGTACAACCCTGACCAGAGTCGTTT
Organism: Anaerolineales bacterium; assembly: GCA_041558875.1. Classification (GTDB taxonomy): domain Bacteria; phylum Chloroflexota; class Anaerolineae; order Anaerolineales; family UBA4823; genus PFL25. Next base: position 18,432 of record JBFFEL010000043.1, on the reverse strand, counting down.
TTCTGGACCACCTTTCAGGAGCAATACATGATCTCCTTTGACCAGAAAAATCAAGGTGCGGGGTACCAAAAGATAGCGATCTAAATTTACTCCCTGATCAGAGCTTGGCATGGAAAACCTTTAAATCAAAGTTTGCCGGTGATGAGCTGATACTCTGATCTTATTATATATCCGTTGAGAGAAATATCCATAATATCAATAATTTGTAAGATTACCCCCCCAATGTTGCCAACGGGATAAAGTAAGGCTATAATCGAATTACTGATGTATTGGGACAATAACAATTGACAAGGAGAAGCTGATGGGCGACGAAAAAGAACAGATCTTCGGAAAAGTCACTGAAGATATGGATCCATTCAAGAAGATATTGAATAAAGTCCCTGGCTTTGGTGGGTATATCGAACGCCAGAAGCGGCGCGATTCTGACAAGTTGCTTCGGGAGTATATTTTTGATCAGTTTAGAGAGCTGGAAGGACGGGTATCCCGCTTGCAGAGAGATTTCATCAGCCAGGGTGAACTAAAATATGTGGATGACCTTGAAGCGACAGCCATCAAGCTGCGCACATTTGCTGATCGAATTAAGACCGCCGCTCGCGGCTACTCCGGCTTGTTTGATGCGGTCAACGTAAACGAAGGCGAGTTAACCCAGATTTATGAATATGACGCCGCCATGCTGGATCTCGTAGACGAGGTTGATCACGCCATAGATAATGTCGAAGCTTCAGTCGGTACGGACGGGTTGCCTGCCGCGATCCGCCATCTTGAGACAAAGTCTGAGGAGTGTATTCAAGCCTTCAATCGCCGGGAGACGGTGATCCTGGGTATTGGGGCATAAGCAGTAAGTTGAAAAAACTAGAACTAATCAGTAGGAGAAAAGGTGATGGCAAGAATTTTTGATGTTGTTGAATACCCAAACGAGATGGAAGATGAGATCGTACATCGCTTTCCGGAGGTAGGGGCTGGTGATTTCCGCATAGGCTCACAAGTGATCGTGCGAGAATCGCAGGCCGTGGTGTTCTTCCGTGATGGGAACGCTCTGGATGTATTTGGCCCGGGACGCCACACGATCACTACCGCAAACATTCCCCTGCTGATCGACTTGATTGGCAAAGCCTTCAATGAGCGCACGCCATTTCCAGCAGAGGTTTATTTTGTCTCCATGCGAGAATTTGCCGATCAAAAATGGGGTACTCCGCAGCCGATCATAATCCGCAATCCAAACATGGGCCTCGGCGTCGCCCTGCTCCAGGGATTCGGCACCTACAGCTTCCAGGTAGGTGATGTGCAGCAGTTCGTGACCCAGATAGTTGGCACCCGCGGCACATTCGACACGATTGAGATCGAGGGCCGTATGCGTTCGATCCTGCTCTCAAAACTGCAGGATCTGTTGGGGGAAACGGCTGCAACATCCGATGTACCGGAGCTGATCGGATTGACCGAGGAGCTTGGGGCGGGTGTACGCGCAAAAGCTCAGGATGATTTCAAAGCGATTGGTCTATCACTCAAGGCGTTCTACATCTCCAATCTTAAACCCTCGAGCAAATCGGCTGAAGAACTGCGCGCAATGGGTATGTTGGATATGCAGACCTACACCCAACTCCAGGCGGCAGATGCCATGCGCGATGCTGCGCAAAACCCGAGCGGGGGAGCAGGGCTGACCGCAGGTATCGGAGCCGGTATGGGTGTTGGTCGGGCGATCAGCGATTCGCTGGAAGGGATGACCGGTGCATCAGCTGCTGGCGCTGGTTCCTCACCGGGTGGTGATCAACCAGGCGGCGGTTTGCCGGACGTGATGACCCCATCTGAGGCAGCTACGGCATTGCGAGTTTCAGAAGAGGACGTGATGGCAGCCATCGAGGCCGGAGATCTGCGAGCTCGCAAGCTGGGCAACGCATACCGCATCAGCAGAGGAGCTTTAGAGGAATTTCTGCAAGGATAATTCGCAGGTAAATATTATAAAAAACCTGGTGGATTGATTTTCCACCAGGTTTTGAGTTTAATCACCAGGGTTTAGTATTTCCTGGATCTCCCTGACCAAATCTAACGAGATCGGCTTCCCCTTGGCGGTTTTGCGGACAAAATCTTTTAATTTTCCATCTTTCATGGTCGGAGCGGGGGCATTATCCGCATCGACTTCGCATTTTTCGTTGGTCATAATCAGGGCAGCCTGGATTTCAGGTCGCTTATCCTCCTCCAGGTGATCATCGAGGTAGTTGGATATAGCCTGGGTTTCGGATCCGATATCAAGATCGGGTCGACCGAGATTCTCCTGGGCGAAGATCTTTAAGTAGAAGTTGCCTCCCTTTTGGCGCCAGCGTCCTTTTTGCTCGTCATAGGTGATCATTCCAGCCTGGTGGCGGGGCAACAGCACCCAAACACCTGCTGGTCCAACCAGCAGATGTGAAGTGGGGGTTATGTAATGGTAGAGGCTGTAGCGATCGTCAAGGCCCTTGAGCGCGGCGTTTAAAATCTCATCCGGTCGCGGGCGGCGTCCCCAGCGGTTGGCAAAGAAAATTCCTATCTGCGATAAAGCAAACCCAACCAGCAATGCTACCAGGGATATGGAGAACATCTCGGGTCTTGTAAATGAGATAAACAAACCGCCACCCAAGACGATCAGTCCGGCGAAACTGGCGATTTGCCCGATGCGGGCATTGCGGTTGATCAAGCGCTCATTGGTGTTGATATCCATTGGTCGTCATCCATCCTTAGATATAAAAACGATAATTCCTCGTTTGATTGTGAGTTCAACCTTCATCATCAAAACGCTTAAGAATCAGGCAGGCGTTTTGCCCTCCAAGACCGAAAGAATTAGAAAGCGTGGTATTCACCGCAACCTGGCGGGCAACATTGGGGACATAATCCAGATCACATTCGGGATCAGGGGTTTCTAGGTTAATTGTGGGGTGGAGCCAACCGTGCTCGATCGCCAGGGTACAGGCAATCCCCTCCAGAGCTCCAGAAGCACCCAATGCATGGCCGATCATCGATTTGGTTGAGCTAATGGGGACGTTATATGCATGATCGGCGAAGACGGTTTTGATTGCCCGGGTTTCCGTGGGGTCATTCAATGGTGTGCTGGAGCCATGGGCGTTGATATAGTCGATCTCTTGTGGCTGAAATTTCGCATCTTCTAGCGCCCAGCGCATCGCACGCGCAGGTCCGGCGCCATTCGGATCAGGTGCGGCCATATGGAAACCGTCAGAAGAGGCTGCGTGACCTGCAATCTCCGCATAGATGTGAGCGCCGCGATCTCGCGCGTGTTCCAATTCCTCGACAATCAAGGCTCCAGCCCCTTCCGAGAAGATGAACCCTTCCCGGTTGAGATCAAATGGGCGAGAGGCCTTTTGTGGGTTGTCGTTATAGTTCGAAGCCAACGCTCGCATGGCGATAAATCCCACGAAGGCAAAGTCGCAGATCATGGCTTCGGTACCGCCAGAAATTACGATATCTGCAGCTCCCCTACGGACGAGCTCGCAGGCTTCACCAATCGCCTGGGTACTGGTTGCGCAGGCAGTGGTTATTGTAAAGTTTGGTCCAAGGCACTGAAATTGGCGACCTATGGCAAACGCTGGCATATTAGGAAGAGTCCCCGGAAGGGAGAAAGGATTGACACGGGAATATCCTCTGGTATGAAAAATCCTGTTGCTCTCCTCGAAGACATCCAGCCCTCCGATGCCTGTCCCGAAATATACTGCTGCTCTCTGTGGATCCGGCATCGTCTCAGGCAAATTTGCATCGTTCACAGCGTTCATTGCTGCTGCCAGGGCGATTTGGGCGGACCGGGCTAATCTGCGGACTTCCTTTTTTTCTATATATTCGGTTGGATTAAAATCCGGGATTTCCCCGGCGATCTGGCATGGTAATTCACTGGGGTCGAAATGGGTGATCCTGCGAATACCTGAGTGACCTGCAAGAAGATTATTCCAATAATCTTCAACCGTACTGCCAATTGGAGAAATTACACCAAGGCCTGTGATTACCGCGCGTCGACGAGTCATGATACACCTGGCTCTGGTTGGGCGATAAGCTGCTCCTCAATCGCGTCCCGGATTGCGTTCAGCAGATCCGCTTCAACCGCTTGGCGGGCAACTCGGACAGCATTGACCAGTGCGTAAGCATCAGAACGACCATGTCCAATGAAAACCAATCCATCGACACCGAGTAGTGGTGCTGCACCGGTCTCAGCAGGATCCAACATCTTTCTGATCACGCTGAAAGCTGGCCTGGCCAAGGCTGCGCCGATTTTTGTACGCAGACTGCTCATTAATTCATCACGCAGGGAATCAATGAGCAGCTTTGCAACAGCTTCACTGGATTTTAGCAGGATGTTTCCCGTAAAACCGTCCATCACAGCTACATCCACCTGACCACCAAATAGTTCTTTGCCCTCGATATTGCCGATGAAGTTCAAATCGCTGGCTTCGAGTAATGGGCTGGTATCCCTGATCAGCTGGTTGCCTTTGCCGGTCTCTTCACCATTGGACAGGAGACCGACGCGGGGCCGCTGAACAGCAAGTACTTTTTGGGCATATATCGAACCCATAATGGCAAACTGGTATATATGCTCTGGTTTGCAGTCCGGGTTGGCACCAATATCAAGCACAACCGCATGGCCGCCTTTGACAGGGAACAAAGCTGTCAGTCCAGGACGCTCTAAACCTTCGATCAATCCCAGCCGGTAATAGGCTGTCGCCAAGGCACCACCCGTATTGCCAGCGGTGATGAAAGCGTCGGCTTCGTTATTCTTGATTAGGTCAATGCCAACAGCCATTGAATTCTTGGCATTGCGCCGTTTGGCTTTAAGAGCCAGCTTGATACCTTTATCATCCATGGTGATCGCCTCTGGAGCATCTATAACTTTAACCCCAGCGGAAGAGCCGTTGATGGATCCTAATTTAGGTTGGAGCTGGTCTTCAGGCCCAACGAGGAGAATTTCATCTTTGAACGTTGCGGCTGATTGAAGGGCTGCTTGGATTTCAGGACCAGGACAGTTATCACTGCCCAAGGCATCCAGGGCAATGCGCATAGTCTCTCCTTTTCGATTCTGATTGGTAGCACCCACGCTTCGCAAATTTGACCAGAAAGATGATTATCTTGACAGTAGCCTATAGGCGATTATAATACCTGTGCCTTTGCGCTGGTGCTGGAATTGGCAGACAGGCATGGTTGAGGGCCATGTGCCGCAAGGCGTGTGGGTTCAACTCCCACCCAGCGCACTAACCGCCGTAAGGCGGTTTATTTCTTTGCTTTCAAAGATATTGAGAACCATGGGTTATGGTTAAGGATAGATTATCTTTCCGAATAATGCAAGGGTGCACTGGTAAGTATTTACGGGATCGACCTAGAACGCACTTAATAGAAATTATCATCGATACTGGGGTAGATTATGGCAATATTCCTGACTGAAGAATGGCTGCAGGCATTTGAAGAGAAGCTCAACAGCGATCCCAAGTATGCAGAAATCGCTAAGGACTGGGAGGGCGATGTGGTCATGACAGTTAACTCTGGGAAAAACTCGGATAAACCAGTTGTGATGTATTTCGACCTGTGGCATGGAAAGTGCCGCCAGGCTTATTTTGTCGAGAATAATTTTAATAAAGAGGCTGCCTTCACCTTAAAAGGGGATTATGAAAATTATGCCCGCATCCTGAAGGGGGAGCTGCACCCGATGCAGGCTATGTTGACCCGCAAACTCAGCGTGCAAGGGAATATGGGGTTGATGATGAGAAGCGTACCCACGGTGCTGGATTTTGTACGTTGCGCCCAGGAAGTTACGGAAATTCCCGATTAAATCTCCTTCGCAGATATCGGCGATACTTTAGTTGTTAGATAAAAATCAACCCTCTTGAGATTTTATGGCTTGCGAGCGACGAGCTGTGCAAGCCCACGTTCAGGGTGGCGTTTACTTGGATCTAGCTCCTGCTCGGAATAATGGATGATTTCAAAATCCTGGAAAGATTTGAGCAGTTCCCCTGGATCAAGGTAATATTCAGGGGCATCTTTTTGTTCAGGACGTTTGGTAAAAGTATCAAAGATGAGCAATCCTCCCGGTTTGAGCGCCTTCCGGTAGATAGAGAAAGTGGCCCGTTCCAGAAAGTGGAAATTGACAATTACTTCAAAATGGGCCTCTGGTAACCAGGGATGAGAGAGATCAACCACTGCGGCTTCTAGTAAGATACCCATAGTTTCTGCGCGTTGCTTGGCCAGTCTCAGGGCATATTCAGAGATGTCCAAGGCGAAAACTTTTAAACCCAATTGAGCCAGGTAGATGCCATTAATCGCAACGCCTGAGGCAGCATCGAGTGCCCGCCCTTCATTGGGGAGCAGGTGGGCGTAATTGGTCAGCAGCTGGCGTGGTTCTCGCTCTAACCAGAATTCTTTCTCCTGCCGGTACCTGTCGTCCCAGCGCATCGCCGCCGGATTGGACATAAATCACCTGTAATTCAACTTGAATTTGATTCCTGAGAAGAAGCGCGATCATTCTAACATGCAATGACCTCCTTCCAGGGTTTAGTCTCGCAAGGTCAGTTTCTGATATCATTTGAAATTGGTCATGACAGCTGCAATGGAAGGAAAAGTTTGTCTCATCACGGGTGCAACATCTGGTGTTGGTAAAGCTGCTGCCCTTAGGCTGGCAGAAATGGGGGCTACCATTATTGGAGTAGGACGGGATCGAGACAGGTGCAGAGTAGCGACAACGGAGATTCAGCAGGCTTCAGGGAATCCAGCAGTTGAATATCTCTTGGCAGATCTATCGGATCAAGACCAGGTGAGACTGCTGGCTGATGAATTTCTATCGAAGAATACCCGATTAGATGTGTTGATCAACAACGCAGGGGCTTTTTTTCTGCGGCGAAAGGTAAGTGCACAGGGATTTGAGATGACCTGGGCTTTGAACCATTTGAGCTATTTCCTGCTGACAAATTTATTATTGGAGCGAATCATGAACAGCTCCCCGGCTAGAATCGTCAATGTAGCTTCTGGGTCTCACTATCGGGGCAAAATCAACTTTGATGATCTGAATTTGATCAGGGGGTACAACGGGTGGAAAGCATATAGCCAATCAAAGCTGGCAAATGTACTGTTCACCTACGAGTTGGTGCGGCGAGTTCCCGACAAGTCTATTGCCATAAATTCCCTGACACCGGGAATGATTGCCACCCGTATCGGACAAAATACGGGTCCAGTGTTGAGACACCTGGTAAAGCTGTTCCAATCAACGAGTGGCAAGACACCCGAAGACGGCGCAGAAATCCTGGTCTACCTGGCATCCGCTGAAGAGGCTGCTGATTTTAGGGGAAAATTTTTCAGAGAGATGAAGCCCGTCAGATCTTCAGCCATCTCATACGATGAGGAAATCGCCCAAAGATTGTGGGAGGAGAGTGAACGGATGATGGCTAAAGCTAAGATTGACTAATACCATGTGCAAGATATTCTGTCTTTATTAATTAACCAATGTTGATTGTCATTCTGAACGAATGTAGCGAGTGAAGATTCTCCAAGGCGTTAGCTGATTTTAGCCATAGGGATATTTTGGCGTGAATTATCCTGATATTGACAAAGGATTTTTCTGCGCCTCAGTCCCACAGAGAACCTAGATAAGGTGTTGACAATTTGATGAGGAATTCAAAACTTTCCTATGGATTTAACTAATTTGCATTGGATTTGCCCATCGGGACAATAAACGTTCGGAGTAAGCTTTGCTGCCTAACCTCTGCTGGACTTGAGCCGGGAGAACAGCTACTTGATTGCTCAAGCAGCTTGCTGGTAATAAAACTTCCTGTTTTCGACCTCAATTCCATTCAACATCAGGTGAAGCTGGTATTCCCCGGTCAGCTTGACCTGGGTGGTTTTATCGACAAAATGAATTTTCTTGCGGATCGCTTTTAGTTCACCTGGTGGAATTTCTCCCCGCCAAAGTTGGTATTTGCTGATGCGGGGCTTGGTCCCTTTGCCGGGCTCTTCTATTACCAGGATCAAGATCGCTTTGGCGTGATCAGTGGTGGGGTTATGAATCTCAAATTCAAAATCCAGCAGCTGGTTGATGACCACTACCCCCGGAACTGAGCCAATCCAATCGATACCAAGATCGAGTGCAGGTGTATATCCCATCAAATCTAATGTCTCTTGATCACCGGAGTTGACCAGCGTGCGAAGCGCGCGAGAGAAAATCCAATTCCGCTCTTGTGAGACCGTGCCCGAGGACCATTCTCTAACCCAATCCAACAGAATTTGCGGGTTGTCTTTGGAGATATCATTGAGGTTGTTTGCTACAGATTTGCGCACGTAATCGGACGGATCATCTAGAAGCGGTTCGAGGATCGGTTTTAAAGGCCTAGGATCCTCCTTCAGTTCTCCAATGTGAGCGAGCATCACTGCTCGCGGCCGGAAACTCTCAGTAACCAGGCGTCTTGCAGGTGGATTTGGATCAGATATCCAATCTTGAACCAACGGAAGGATTGATTCGACACCATGCTCAATTACCATATTGTGTAGAACGGTAGCAGAAAGCTCCTGAGGCCAGGTCCCATCCAGCTGCCCGGTGAAATATAAGCCCTCAATCTCGCCTTGCAGGTCAGATGGATAGAGTAGTGGGACAATGAATGCGGCCACCCCACGCACCTTCTCAACTGGTGAGCTGGCCAGTGATTTCAATAGGAGTTTGGGTTTATCCGGTGATGCTGCCAGCTCTATAACAACCGCCGCCATGAGGTGAACCTGGTCCTGCATCCCCGCTTGGAAGAATCCCCGTTCTACAAGGATATTATCCAAATTATCCCAATCAGCCCCTGGAAACCTCTTAGCCATCGCGATCCTGAGATCTTGAATGATATTTTCCTCAGGAGTCTCTTTCGGCACGCCTCTTCCTTTTTTTGGAGATCGGATTTCTACCATGGTAAACGTCTCCTAAATGGTCAAGAATCAGTCGCGGTGGTCGAAAAACTAACCGATCTGGCTGAGAATGGCCACCAGAGGGATGGCCGGGATAAGCACCAGCCATCAAGGTGCTGAGATCTACCAACCTGGGTTAAGTAGGCTGATTATATCTCAGCGGAGAGATGCAGTGATAGAATATTTTCTTTGCAAACTGCCAATTGCTAACCGCTAAATGTTATCTGGTAGCTGATCACTGCCCTCAGTTTCGTGCACCATTATTGCTCATTGAAGGGTCCAAATTATTAAAGGAGAAGAATGTCCAAAATTGCCATTATCACCGATACGGATGCCAGTTTACCGAAAAGTATCAGCGATGACCTGGGAATCCAACAGGTGCCGATCGCGGTCAGTTTTGGTTCGGAAGTGTTCAAAACCGGAATTGATATCGATGATAAAAGCTTGTTTGAACGGGTTGATCGGGAAGGAAAACTGCCGACAACCTCAGCCCCAGCCCCGGGAGATTTCTCAAATGCCTTTGAAAGCGCATTTGAAGCTGGTGCTGAGAGTGTTTTGTGTTTTTGCGTCAGCAGTGAAATCAGCGCCACCTATGGGGCAGCAGAATCTGCGCGCCAGATGATGCCTGACAGAGATATCCATGTCGTGGACACGCTCAGTCTTTCGATGGGGCAGGGTTTCATGGTTGCAGCGGCTGCTGAAGCAGCACTAGCTGGCCGATCATTACCGGAAATTATCTCAATGGTCGCGGATATGCAAGCGCGAACATATTTATTTGGTGTGGTGCCAACATTGAAATACCTGGCCATCGTGCATGTCCGGGCAAATGAAAAGGCAAATCAATTCAACACGCAATTCCAACAAGCAGTAAATTATTCTGGTGAGACGCTTTATGCAGAGCTCACCCCGGGATTATCAGTTCATACTGGAGCTGGTTTGGTGGGAGCGAGTTTTGTGGTTTCTAAATAACCTGGTATAGAAACATGCAGACGCGATTGCGGGCGCACTCCCCGCGCCCGCAATCATTACCAAGCCTATTCTGTTATCCCCAACAGGCTGAATTAATTAATCAATTCTGTCTTCATTGTATCGATCAACTGCTGCCTGATATTGGTGAAGATAGTGACCAGCGGCAGATGGTTTGGACAGGCCTGTTCACACATGCCGCATCCAGCGCAAGAGATCATCCATTGCATGACCTGCTCGCGCTCGTATAAGCCTGCACTGTCTTTGGTGGGATAATCTGCAGCGCAAAGAGGGCAAACTTCGAAACATGAGCGGCATTCCCCGCAGCGTTCAAACTGGTTGATAAGCGCGTCCAGGTCTCTCGGCAGGATGCTCTCCAGGCTGTCAATCAGTCGTTGGCGAGTATGTGTGCCCCTTTGGAGTAAGCGGGTTGTGACATGTTCGCGCTGATCAAAGAAAGGTTGATCTGCTGTGGTTTCTGAGCTCTCCAGACCCAAAGTTTCTGCGGTCGCTGGATCAGGAACATCAACCAAGATTTTCTGTCGCACTGGAAGGCCAATCACGCCAATGTTGATATCTGCTCCATCTCCAATTGGGGTGCGGCAGGCCTGGCAGGCAGAACGGAAGCGGTACACGGCGATGCCACCTTGCCTGGCGAAATGGAGTGTCTCCCCATCCAGCCTTTCCGGGGAGCCTTTTCTTTTAGCTCGCCACTCGTAGTCTTCAGGTGAATAAGTTCCCAAACAATCGACACAGATCGTCAACATGCGCTCTGATGATATCCCTTCCCTTTTGCTTTTCGCTTCCAGGGCGCGCACTTCGCAGGGTCTCAACAAAGCCCCGACCCGCGCTTCAGGCTGCTCATCGAGAATTTGCGGCAGGAATTTTGCAGCATTATAGGTCATCAATGGCTTGAATGGATTAACACGGTGAAGATCCATAGGGTCATGGAGCAGGTAGGGGGAACCATTGCCGTTGGTCGGCACCACCATGCTGTCTAATTCGAACCTTTCCCAAGCCTCAGCAAATATGTATTGGATCGCACCTAGCGGGTCGCCGTTTGTTTCAACCAACCATTTTGTATTCATAGCAACCTCTTTTCGGAATCGCTGGAGGGAAAGGGTCTAGCACTCTCGATCATCACCAAGCTGGTTGACCAGGACCTCAGCAACATCCATGACTTGAATTTGGTCTCCGAGACCTTTCGAACGAATTGCATCGTCGAACATCAGCAGGCAGTAAGGGCAGGCTGTAGCAACGACTTCTGCATTGGTCTCGAGGGCATCCTCCAGGCGGCGGTGATTTATGCGTGTATTCGCATCGGTCTCCATCCACATCTGCCCCCCACCACCTCCGCAGCAGAAACTATCCTCACCTTTTCTGCTCATCTCGGCCAGGTCGATTTTTGCATCGCTCAATAACTGGCGCGGCTGGCTATAAATCTGGTTGTAGCGCCCCAGATAACAAGAATCGTGAAAGGTTAGACGACCTTCGAGACCGTGCCCGTTGGGAGAAAAATCAGCATTCTGGAAATTTTCCGCAAGGAATTCCGTCAGATGCTGAACCTCCAATTGAAAACCAAATTGAGAATATTCGTTTTTCAAGGTGTTGAAGCAATGCGGGCAAGGGGTGACAATGCGGTTAAATTTAATACTGGTGAATATTTCGAGATTCTGCTCTACCATGACCTGGAACAGGTATTCATGACCCAGGCGGCGAGATGTTTCGCCGCAGCACATTTCATCCAGGCCGAGAATGCCGTAATCTACCTGGCTTTCATTGAGCAGGCGAACGATTGAGCTGGTGACATTATTGTTGCGCTCATCAAAAACGTAAGCACAACCCAGGAAGAGCAAAATATCCGTTTCATCTCCAGGCTCGAGCTGGCGAACTTCAAGACCTTCAGTCCAGGAAATTCGCCCTTCAGGAGGCATGCCCCAGGGGTTTCCCTGGCGCTCCATGTTGCGCAGCACATCGCCGACAGATTTGGGCATTTTGCCAGTGGTTAAAACCTGGTAGCGGCGCAGGTCAACGATCTCATCGATCGGATTGATAAACGCCGGACAGCGATCCAGGCAGGCGCCGCAGGTTGTGCAGTACCAGGGGGTTTCTTCTGGGATCTGGCTATCAAGTATCTCTTCATCTTGATTGCCATTCCCATTGGGATGGACCAAATTGGTTTGCATCACCTGCCGCATGGCTTGGATAAACTCGCGCGGCGAGTATGCCATACCACTGAACGCAACCGGGCAGGCCTCCTCACAGCGACCGCAGCGCACGCAGGCGTCGAAGGAAAGTAATTGTTGGGGGGTAAACTCTGATATCTTACCCACGCCCAATAGTTCAGCTTCTTCAATATCTTCGATTTTCTCAAGTGTGCTTGATTTTCGTCGGGGCTTGAGGAAGATGTTGAGCGGGGTATAAATCAGGTGGCGCAGCTTGGTGAAGGGGATGCTGGCTACCAGCGCCAATCCGAGTATTACATGTGCATAAACCAGGTAGCGATGCAGGCCAATCGCAGTTTCCGGGGTCATCCCGGCCGATCGCATCAAGCCAGCCAGCCAATTACCGACGGGTGACCAGGGAGCCCAGGGCGGGGAGGTAGTGATGAACCTTGTCGCTTCAATGGTAAAACCGGCAATTGGGATGAGGGCCAACATGATCAATGCGTAATAGTCATCCCAGCTGGTCTGCTGGATTTTTGGTCGCAGCACCAGGCGTCGGAACAGTGCCATGACCACCCCAATGAGAATTGCTACCCCGGCCAAATCCATCACCAATTCGAAGGCCAGGTAGCCGTTTCCCCGCGGGAAGGGTAGTTCCAGGAGAGGGATAAAGAGCGGCATTTGAGTCAGATTGACGAAAGTGCCCAAAACTTGAATGGTGACACCGACAAAGATCAGGGCATGCATCAAGCCCGCATATATATTGTCCCAGATGCGCACCTGGAGTAGGGCATTCACAAATAGATCCCATAATCGGGAAAGGAAAAGTTTCAGGGAGGGGACGAAATTAGTCAACCGCTCAGAAATGCCGGAGGAGCCAGGCAGGGATTTGGTGGTCATGCGGCGCCTCCGATATAAATATCCCCATCAACAATTTCAACATGGATTGGATCCAAAGATCTTGGCGGAGGACCGGAGATCACCTCTCCGGTATGGGGGCTGAAAAATCCATCATGACAGGGACAGACGATTTCATTTCGCTGGAGATCCCATTTTACGATGCAGGCAAAGTGAGTACACACGGCAGAATATGCACGTAAACCTTCAGAAGTATTGATCACGATCGCTGGATAACGGCCAAAGCGCACTGTTTTGCTTTCTCCCTCTCCCAACTCGCTTTCCGGACCAATTAAAACTGGATCGGAGGGTGTCTCCTCCAGGTTGGAGGGGTAAAAATAGGCGATGATCGGACCAAGGACGACTGCTAGGCCGGTCACAGCCAGGAAGCTCTTACCAACTTTGAGAAAGTCTCGACGGGATAAATTGGCCATGATTAGCTCACCTCTCCCCAGATCGTCATGGCGATTAAGATGACCATGAATATCGTCACGCCGGTTGCTCTCCGGCTGTAAGATTTCCTCGATGTGTCCGGTTTGTGATCGATGAAAGGCCAAAATGTGATCACCAGGACGGCTAGAATCGGAAGAACTGCACCGGCTGTCTTTGAGATATATTTCAGCAGCTGGTATAAGCCAAGGAAATACCACTCTGGCTTAACATGAGCAGGGGTATTCATCGGATCGGCTGGTTCACCCAATCCAACCGGGGCGAAGAGACCGATCAAGCCGACCAGGAGCGCGATGATTGAAATCCCGATGACAACCTTGGCTTCCAGGCTGACATGATCTGGGTAGAAGGGGACCGTAGTTTCGTTAGCTTGCTGTTCAATTTCTGCCATATTTATTCCCTAGAATTCGTGATGCAGGCGTGAATGAGGAAAGGTTTATAGCGGTTTGGCGATGCCCTGGCGGCGTACCATTAAGAAATGCGCACCCATCGAGGCAATGGTGATCAAAGGCAAGATGAGTATGTGCAGTGCGTAAAAACGGGTCAAGGTTTCAGCCGCCACGTCCCAACCCACCCTTGCGAAGACCAGGATCAGGTCCCCAATCACGGGAATAGCAGCTCCAATCTCGGTTGCTACGGTGGTCGCCCAATAAGCTCGCTGATCCCAGGGTAGCAGGTACCCGGTCAGGCCGAATCCCAGGGTCAGCAGCAGCAGCAAGACACCGCTGACCCAATTGAATTCACGCGGTTTCTTATATGCGCCCATGATGAAAACCCGGATCATGTGGGCTGTGCACATCAGGATCATCCCGTTGGCCGACCAGTGGTGCACCATCCGGATTGCGGAACCAAAATTAACCTGGGTTTCGATGAATTGGATGCTGGCGAAGGCAGCTTCGGGGGTAGGTTTGTAGTAAAAGGCGAGCATGATCCCAGTTATCCCCTGAACGAGGAACAGGAAGGCGGTGATGCCGCCCAGGCAGTACCACCAGCGCTGGGCGAACTTGGGCACTGGTTTGCTCAAGAATTTGGAGAGTGGTTCAGAAATCTCGTAGCGGCTGTCAAACCAATCAGCTGCCCGGGTGGTGATCGGTACCCAGGGGGAGCGCTTTACCCAAACGCTGGAGCTGCGGTAAATCCCGAAAGCAAACAACAGGCCAGCACCTCCAAAAAACACCCAGCGCACTAAAGGAGTCCATAGTCCTTTATCCTCGCCAGTGATGTGGCAGTGAAGGCAGGGATCCTGTTCTGGAGGGGGCAGGCTGGCTGCGGTTAATTTCGATGGAAAGACTCTGTGGGTGGTTTCAGAGAACAAGGTGATTGCCCGTTTCCAGTCCGTTAACGCGCTTTGATCTCCCCCTGGTGTCGTTCCAGCATGTGATGTTTCTATAGCGCCGAATAAAACGGCGAGCACCACCAGGATGACCCCCACAATTGCGATGAAGTGAGTGCGATGGATGGAGATTCTCATAGACTCCCTCTACCAGCAGCAAGATGGTTTGACTCACCTATAGCATACAAAAAATTGCCACGCCTGGTAACTGGTATTCGCCTGAATAAGCTACGCTGAAGACCCTAAAAAAAGCCCAAAATGGACCCTAGGATGACCTTTATTAATTGGGGTATTAGCCCTATTAAACAAATTTAGGTGGTCATTACCTGCTTGTTTGCCCCCCAATTCACCATCCGCATATGGATGGCTAAATTCCTGCTGTTACTCGAGATAAGCAAGATTCTAAAGACTGAACTCAACCTGCTCTATATAGGTAGAGAATCTCTTCACCCCATACTTTAAATTATCTTCAGATGTATTTCAGGAGTTGGCTCTCGATACCAATATCCAGTATCTAATAATCAATATCCAATATCAAATATCGATAATCTTCTTCTGGATGGCGTACTTAATCAGCTCTCCCCGGTCGTGCAAATCTAATTTGCTCATTAAATTGGTGCGGTGCGACTGGATGGTCTTCACCGATAGATTCAAAATCTCGGCCATCTCTTTATTCGTATAGCCTTCTGCGATCAGTTGCAAAACCTCCCTCTCGCGCGAAGTCAATACGTCGGAGTTGTCAATCGGCTGGATCTCTCCCCAGCGTAAATAATCCTCGATCACCAGGCGCGTGATTGCAGGAGAGAGGACAGCTTCGCCCTGGTAGACCGCCCTAATTGCCCCCAGGAGATCGCGGGCTGCAGCATCTTTTAAAACGTATCCCAGGGCTCCGGCAGCCAGAACCTGGCGGATATATTCCTCGTTCTCATGCATGGTCAGGATAAGCACTTTCACCTGGGGTTGATCTCGCTGGATCTGGCGAGTGGCTTCTAATCCATTCAATAAGGGCATGGCGATGTCCATCACAACCACATCGGGTTTGACTTTTGCGACCAGCTTTACCGTGGAAATACCATCTTCAGCCTCTCCAACTACTTCCATATCATCCTGACCGTCTATTAAGGCGCGAATGCCGTCGCGCAAAATCGTATGATCGTCAGCCAGCAGTATGCGTATCTTCGCCATCTCATCCCTCCCCTGGAGGGGTGCAGGGAACACGGATTATTATCTGGGTTCCGCCGCCTGGTGAAGATTGTAGTTCAGTCCTACCACCGACCAATTCGGCTCGCTCCTGCATCCCCAGGATGCCAATGTGGTGAAGTTGGAGGGCCTGCTTTTTAACTGAACCGGGATCAAAACCCTGGCCATCATCGACAACTCTCACCAGGATTTGCTCCCCTTCCTGTGAAAAATTTATCTCCACATTTTGTGCCTGAGAATGTCTAAGTATATTGTTGATCGCCTCCTGGAGGATGCGGAACAGGGTTGAATTTAACTCGGGAGCGAGCATTTCAACCTCTCCATTGGCATTTATCTCGACTAAGATACCCGCTTTTTCAAGATTTGTACGTGCATACCAGCGTACGGCAGGGATGAGGCCCAGATCATCAAGTATGGAGGGACGCAACCCGTAAACGATCTGGCGCAGGTTTGTCAGGGCCTCCTGGGCTAACTGCCGGGTCTCAGTAATTTTTTCTAGCAGATCAACCTCGTTGGAGGGGAATTGGGATTCCATACTTTCCAGGTTGAAGATCAGTAGTGACAGGGATTGGCCAGTATCATCATGGAGAGTAAGGGCGATCTGCTGGCGTTCTTCCTCGAGAGCGTTGATGGCATGTTCGGAAAGGATTTGCAGCTCCTGGTTGCGCTCGTTTAATTGCTTGACAAGAGAATCTAGTGTAGCCGCCAGCTGGTTAATATCAGGATCATTTGGCTGGAGAAATTGTGGATCGATATAAGTCTGACCATCCTGGACTTTGTCAACCAGAGCGCTCAAATCCGTGAGCGGTCGCAAGGCATTTTTAATGATCCAGAAGTTGATCAATACAGCCAGGGTGGTACCAATTGCTAAAAAAGACAGGATCAGCCACCAATCAGCAGCCTGATCTGCGAGTAGGCGCGTGATATACGTTCCGCCGATGGCGCCAATGGCGATCACGAATGCATTACCAATCGCAATCCGATATAAGATTGGAGTTTTTCTTAGAAATTGCCGGATTTTGGATAAGGTACCCACGGTTTAAGGTGGATTAGAATTCTTCCGAGGAATCCCGCAGCCTTAAGATCAGGTGCGCGACATCGCGCAGCTCTCCATCTGGAAGAATGAAATAATTATCAAGAATGCACTTGCGGACAAATCCAAGATTTTGAAAAGCCCGGATAACAGTCGCCTGCTCATTGATAATTTGGGCTTCCACCATGTATATGTTGCGTCGTTTGGCCATATCGATCAATGCCTGGATCATCCTGGAGCCAACCCCACGTCGGCGAACCTCTTTGGCCAGGTAAATCCGCACCTCGCACCTGTGACGTCCTGGTCCAGTGAAGAAATGCAGGGTGGCGCAGCCGACCAGGCGATTATCGATCACGGCCACTAGAGGCAGGATGCGATCATAGTCTAGTTCATCGATCCAGCTGGCCACTAACTTTGGATCGGTAACATTGTGGCGCATATAGCGCAAATCTTCCGGAGAGACGTTTTTAAAGAGTTCAATTAGTTCCTGGCGGTCTTCGATAGTTAGTGGTCGTAGAAGAACTCTACCACCATCGGATAAAGTAATTAACTGCCGGAAGACGATATCCTCTTTTGTGACCATGGTGGCTCTCCTTGTGAATTCCAGATCTGTACCCAATATGTATTATGGATGATTTCCATTTACCGATGTAGTGGCAAATGTCCCTATCAGGATAGGATAGTTGGCATATACTGGTAATTTTCAAGTAATTTGTGATTGGAGCAGCCTCAAAAGCGACCTGCGGGCGAGTAAATCAGTGCTGACCATGCCCATCACATTGTTTTCTGACACAACTGGCATAGCAGATATCTCATGATGCTCAAGTTTTCGAATCACATCCAGAATCCCGTCCTGTGGGTCAGCAGATACCACTTCCCGTGTCATGACCTCCTTCAGAGGTAAATTGTCCGGGGAACCAAGCGAAGTCGCCCGGGTGATGTCCCAACCGGTGACCACCCCGACCAGCTCTGATTCTGTGTTTACTACCGCTAGGATCGGGCTGTTAGATTGGATCAGGACCGAAGCACCTTGTTTTACAGTGCTCTCAACCGGAATGGTGGGAATGGATTCCATGATTTCAGAAGCTTTCCGATCGCTCTCCCGGGCTGCAATCCGCCTGATGCTGATCCGTTCCGCCGCTTCGCTGGGTAGCATATCCGCATCAGAGATTAACAACTCGATCAGCTCGCGGATATTGCGCCGCATGACTTCATCCCGGTGGGATTCTGCTGCCCTGCGACGCTGTTCAGCCAATTTGCTCAATTCTGCGGCATGGTCGTCTAGCCAGGCTTCTACTGCTGACTCATTGCCCAACATTTCGTCAGGAAAACGGAGGTTGGAGGGGGTTTTTATCAGCTGCTCCTGGGCTGCGAAGATCACGCCACCAGAATTGACCAGGTAATCCGTGGCGATCAAAATACCTAGCTGGCGATATACGGCTCGCTCCATGCGAGTGCGGGCGGCTTTTCGATCTGGGTCGGGTGAATACGTG
>JBFFEL010000042.1:0-29949 GCA_041558875.1 Anaerolineales bacterium | reverse complement strand
GAACGGGCGGTAATCCCCATGTCCACCGAACGAACAATACTTGGTGATCGCCGCGGTCAGTGTTGTCTTCCCATGATCGATGTGTCCCATCGTGCCTACGTTCATGTGCGGTTTCGTCCGCTCAAATTTCTGCTTGCCCATCTAATATATTCTCCTTTGCGATAATAGCAAATTTAGTGCAACGAGAGCCCTCAATGGGACTTGAACCCATGACCCCGTTCTTACCAAGAACGTGCTCTACCGCCTGAGCTATGAGGGCAATCTCCATACATGGCTACGCGCTGACCATAAATCGCGTTAAATGGTCAGCGAAGAGTCCAAGTGGGCGGTGAAGGATTCGAACCTCCGAAGGCGTACGCCAGCTGATTTACAGTCAGCCCCCTTTGGCCACTTGGGTAACCGCCCGGATGTTAGTTGCTGCCAGCATGTGATCTGGCAAGGTTGGCAGGTTCAAACCTATGCGCCAATCGCCTTCGAAAGCCGACGATGGGACTTGAACCCATAACCGACCACTTACAAAGCGGTTGCTCTGCCGATTGAGCTACGTCGGCGGGTGCACCATCCCTTTGGGAAGGCGAGAGGCATTATACCAGAGCCCAAGTGTTGGGGCAAGGTTAATGAAAAGCGCCCCGTTCAGGGCACCGGA
This sequence comes from Anaerolineales bacterium, assembly GCA_041558875.1. Lineage (GTDB taxonomy): Bacteria > Chloroflexota > Anaerolineae > Anaerolineales > UBA4823 > PFL25. The sequence continues at coordinate 29,303 of JBFFEL010000042.1, read as the reverse complement.
GAAGGAGTCTATCAGGGATTTTATTCGGAGTCAAGAAGAAATTTTTGGAGTTTGTAATGGAGGATTTTTACGCCAGGGAAACACCCACAAGGGACTATACTACGGGTAGAATTCATAATGCAACATAGAGCCTACCCAGTTATTAATTCTGCATTGTAGAAATACCTTCTGAGAGTTACATTCATTCGATTGGTGTGTGATATTTTCCGTCGCTAGCCGGAAGGGTAACCTCGGGCATCCCAAGCCAGGTATAAGGCGATCGAGCCAGCGACGGCGGCATTGAGGGATTCGATCCGACCGCGCATGGGCAGGCGAACGAGCAGGTCGCAGGATTGCCGCACCAACTTACGCATTCCTTCTCCTTCACTACCAACGACCAGCGCTAGAGGGCCTCCAAGATTGGTATCCTCCATAGGTTGTGCTTCGGGTCCGCTTTCCAATCCAATCACCCATACCCCGCGTTCTTTTATCTTGTTGATCCCCTGGGCGAGGTTGGTTTGGGTGATTAACAAGTGCTCACAGGCGCCGGAGGAAGCGCTGACAACCGCTGGTGTAACCGTCGCCGTTCGCCTGTAAGGTAAGAGCACCCCGTGAACACCCACAGCTTCGGCTGTACGAAGGAGTGTTCCCAGATTTTGGGGGTCTTGTAATGTATCTAGAATCAATAATAATGGAGGCTGTTTGCGCTGATCGGCGAGATCGACTATATCGGGGAGGGCGCGGTAGGGGTAACCACTGACCTCCAGGAGCACGCCTTGATGGTGGGATTGGACTCCGTCTAGTTTAGCCCGCGGATGATACTCTATGGTGGTTTGATTGTTCCGGCAAAATTTTTGTATCTCTGCCAGGCGACCCTTGCGTTGCATCCCCTCGGCGATCAACAAGCGGAAGGTATGGCGGCGGCCAGCACGAATCACCTCGTAGACCGGATTGAGCCCGTAGATCCATTCACGCATAATCTTATCCCCACATCATTAAAGAATTGGACACGCATTTAAACGAAAAAACACAGATTAAGTGCTTAAATTTAAACTGGTAATTCAAAACGAAAGGTTTTTCCGTTTTCATCCGCGCTCGTCCGTGTACCATTCATGAAGGCTTGCGGGAAGATTGATAATTTGTTGAGTGGTTTGGTGCAGCAACTTAAAATGAATGAACTGGAATTACTTCCAGCGCCAGGTTGTGCCGTCTTTGGAATCCTCGAGCAGGACACCCAGCTCAGCCAGCTGATCACGCAGTTGATCGGAGAGCTCCCATTGCTTCTGCTCGCGCAGCTGGCGTCTTAATTTAACCAACAGATCGATGAAAGGGGCCGCCTGCGCACTTTCAGTCTTTGCGCGCTCCAGACGCAATCCAAACACGTCCTCGGCCAGCTCGCGCAGGAGGTTTTGTGCCTGGTCGAGAGATCTCTGATCCAGATTTGCATCGCGGGCCTGGTTGATACCCCTTACCAATTCAAACAAGTGTCCGAGGGCGCCCGCGGTGTTGAAATCATCATCCATCGCCTCGATGAATCCCTGGCGGGTCTTATTCACCTGTGCTTTTAGTGCCTCTTGGGCTTCATCCGATGTTGGACTTGCATCCTGAGATGCCGGGCGCATCGCCGAGCGCAGGCGATCCAGGTTGCTCTCTGCTTGAGCAATGACTTCCTCATTGAAGATCAGGGGAGAACGATAGCTGGCGTTGAGCACCATCATGCGCAGCGTATCCGGATCGTGCTGGTCTAAGAAATCTTCAATAGTGACGATGTTTCCAATCGATTTTGACATCTTGTCTCCAGAGAACTGGAGCATGCCGTTGTGCACCCAATAGCGGGCGAACGGTTTCCTGGTCAAGCTTTCCGTCTGAGCGATCTCGTTTTCGTGATGGGGGAAAACCAGATCTGTTCCACCGCCGTGGATGTCGATCTGTTCTCCCAGGTGGTGCAGGTTCATCGCTGAGCACTCGATGTGCCAGCCCGGTCGCCCGCGCCCCCAGGGACTATCCCAGGAAGGTTCGCCGGGCTTGGATGATTTCCAAAGGACGAAATCCAGTGGATTGTCTTTAAGTTCATTGACATCGATGCGCGCCCCGGCCTGCATTTCATCTAACTTGCGACCGGATAATTTTCCGTAATCATCTTTGCTGGTCACCCGGTAAAAAACATCACCGTCTACAGGATAAGCGTGATCGCGGTCGATCAACCCTTCAACCATCGAGATGATCTTGGGGATTTCCTGCGTGGCGCGCGGGTAAACGGTTGCCGGCAGGATATTAAGCGCCTTGATGTGGCTGGCATATTCCTTAATATGCTCCTCGGCCAGGTCCAGAGGATCAACACCCAATTCATTGGCTCGAATAATCACCTTGTCGTCAACATCCGTGTAGTTCATCACATGCTGGACCTCGTATCCCTGGTATTCCAGATAACGGCGCAGGATATCGTATACCAGGGTTGACATGGCGTGACCGACATGGGCTTTATCGTAAACCGTGGGACCACAAACGTACATCAGGACAACGTCTGGATGGAGGGTTTCGAGGGGTTCTTTCTGTCGTGAAAGGGTGTTGTATATTTTTTGGACCATAGGTCAAATTCCTCGGCTCTACTCGCTGAGTTGGGCAAAGATCATGCGACCAGCCGCAGTCTGGAGGACCTTGGTGACGTTAACTGTGACCTGTTCATTGATGCGACCGCGGCCATCTTCAACGACCACCATGGTTCCGTCATCAAGATATCCTACCCCTTGCCCAGATTCTTTTCCTTCCTGGATGATGTCTACCAGGAGTGGTTCTCCGGGAAGAAGCACGGATTTGACTGCATTGGCCAGCTCATTAATATTGAGAACGGGCACGCCTTGCAGTTCAGCGACTCGGTTCAGGTTATAGTCATTGGTCATGATGGGGGATTTCATCTGGCGGGCGAGAACCACCAGCTTATCGTCCACTTCGCGCACTCCTTCCACATCAATATCGCTGATCTGTACCGGGACGGTGGCGTCTTTTTGGAGCTGGGAAAGCACTTCCATGCCGCGGCGACCTCGTTGACGCCGCATGCTGTCTGCAGAATCGGCAATATATTGCAGCTCGTTGAGCACAAATCGAGGGATGAGAAAGGTGCCGTACAAGAAGCCGGTTCGGGAAATATCGGCGATCCGACCATCGATGATCACGCTTGTATCGAGCAAGATCGTTCGTCCATTTTCGACCACATCCGCAGCTGCGTCTCCCGCCCGTCCAGGCAATGTCATCCGGAAAACCGAGAAGATATCATCCCTGCGCATGATGAAAACAGCGATGCCTAGATATCCGAAAAGGATAACTCCAACAACCGGCAATACATCTCCAAAGGGCGTGGGGAGTGCGGATAATGGAATTGCCAGTAAGGCAGCAATGATTAATCCTGCCAGTAATCCGATGAAACCTGATACCAATGTCTGGGATGAAACCTGGCCAAGGATGCCTCTCAAGGCACGAACAGGCCGGGTGCTGATGTAGGGTGTGATAACTAAGCCAACCAAGGCGCCGACTAAAGCGAAGATCACCGCGAACAGGGCTTGATTTTCCCCGCTTAAATTACCTACATAGATCCCCCAATACACCCCCAGGCCGGCAAACACCACCATGCCGACCAGGCGAGCTATAAAATCTGCACTCATGATAATAACTCCCGAATAATGAAGGATAAATTCTAGTGATATGACAATCAATCATATCCATGCTGTCTGCACTCCAATTGCGGCGGTTGGGGACCCCCATTCAAAACTGCGAGATTAAGAGGTTGCATATTGAATAATGAAACGACAGATAAGAACAGTATCACATCGCAGACAGCGCAATTTTGGCAAAATATTTGGAAAATCGATGCACTTTTGCTGTACTGCTAAATATTATTATACTATAATGATTACCCCAAGCCTCACCCGACAATAATTGTGAAAAAACTCTTATAAATTATCCCACATGGCCCCCTGAGAAAATGGATTTTCATCCTGAACACGCCAGAATGTGTCCAGCACACTACGGGCACCTAAGAATCCACCTGAGGAGGAGAAAATGACTGCGACCGCGTACCACGGGATCAGCCAACAGGAGTATGACCGACGAATCTGGGCCTGGACATTGTACGATTGGGCGAACTCGGCCTTCGCCACGACTATTCTGGCGGCAGTGCTGCCCATCTATTACAGCCAGGTGGCTGGCGCGACCCTCTCCAGCCCGGCTATTGCCACGGCATACTGGAGCAGAGGTCTGAGTATCGCTATCTTGATCGTGGCGGTCATTTCCCCGTTGTTAGGAACGATATCAGATATCATGCGGGGGAAGAAGCGCTTCCTGGCTGTTTTCGCCGGGCTTGGGATTTTGAGCACGGGCCTGTTGGTGCTGGTAGGGACGGGGGATTGGATGCTGGCTTCAATTCTGTTTGTCCTGGGACGCATCGGTTTCAGCGGGGCGAACGTATTTTACGATGCCCTGCTGCCCCACGTAGCACGAGAAGAGGATCAAGATAGGGTCTCAACCCGGGGGTACGCCATGGGATACCTGGGTGGTGGGATCCTGCTGGCGATCAATGTGGTCATGATCCAGGCATTTCCCGGCACCTTGGGATCGAGATTATCCTTTTTGAGCGTCGCGATCTGGTGGGCTGTATTTTCGATTCCCATCTTTTTACGAGTGCCGGAACCACCAGCGGCCACTGAAGAGTTATCGCACGGTGAAAATGTTGTCACAGCCAGTTTCAAAAGGTTGTGGGAGACATTGAAAGATATCAGCCAGTACCGGGAGCTGTTCAAGTATTTATTAGCATTCATACTGTATGTAGACGGCATCGGTACGATCATTGGTGTAGCCGCCATTTACGGAGCAGAACTTGGCTTTGACACCGTATCCTTAATCCTGGCTCTACTGCTGGTGCAATTTGTCGGCATCCCGTTCAGCCTGATCTTTGGGCGGCTACCGAGTCCTGGGGATAAGCGGCGAGCATTTTACCTGGCTTTTGTTATCTTCAACATGATCGCATTACCTCTGGTCGGAATTGGTGGCGCATATTTACTGTCTGAAGATACGATCGGCTCACTGCCGCTGCCGTATGAAAGCACAGCCGTGTCTGTCGGACAAGGGAAATACCTGGCGGAGGATGCCAATATCATATATTCGGGAACCTGGGAGAGCACAACAGTATCTGCTGATACCCTCGGCGGTACAGAAGGGGCGGTTTATGTTACATCCTCAGAACCCGGGGCCAGGTATGACCTGGCCTTTGTTGGACAGAACGTAACCATCCTTTACAGCATTGGTCCGGATCACGGAATATGGGCAGTCCATCTAGACGGGGAACCTCTGCAGGATGCAGATAGTGGTGAGCCGGTTCTCATTGATGCCTTTAATCCAACTATCCGCTACGAGGAGACTGACACGCTCGAAATTGAGACTCCCGGCGAGTATGTTTTAAGCCTGGTCAATACCGGTGAAATGAATCCGGAGGGGCAGGGGACTGTGATAAGTCTGGCAGAGATTGAGGTCTTGCCACCCGTCAGGCAGAGCAACCTGGTTATGATCCTCGGTTTAATTCTGGTAGTAGAGCTGGTCATTCTGCTGCTTGCCTGGCTGCTGGGGAAACCGCTCTTCAGCGGATTAGCGGAAAAGATGAACACCAAGAACAGCATTTTGCTCTCTTTACTGGTTTATTCAATTATCGCTATCTGGGGTTTCTTCCTGGATTCGGTGATCGAGTTCTGGTTTCTGGCCATGATGGTAGCTGTCGTGCAAGGCGGGAGTCAGGCGTTGAGTCGCAGCCTGTTTGCCAGCATGTCACCGGCCTCCAAAAGTGGTGAGTTCTTCGGATTGTTCGGGATAATGGAGAAATTCTCTACCATCCTCGGTCCGCTGGTGTTTGCCTTCGCCGCGACGACATTTGGCAGCAGTCGTCCCGCCATCCTGACCTTGATCGCATTTTTTGTTATTGGAGGCTTCCTGCTCACTCGGGTCAATGTCGAGGAGGGGCGACGAGTTGCTAAGGAAGAGGATGCGCTCCTATTGGGGGGCACGCCCGCAGATTGATATGGCCGGGAAGGATGGTGCCGGAAATGTCCAGGCCATGTTCAGCCGGATTGCTCACCGGTATGATTTAATGAACCGGCTGATGACTGCCGGCCAGGATGTCCGCTGGCGGAGAGAAGTGATCCGCCGGACGCAATTGCCCAGGTCTGGCCGTATGTTAGACATCGGTGCTGGTACTGGTGACCTGGCCAGGGAGGCCCTGAAGCAAGAACCTGACAGCTGGCCGGTGGCAGCAGACTTCACCCTGGAAATGATGCTGGCTGGTAAAACTCGCCAGGCACAATCCCAATTAGATTGGTCGGCGGCTGACGCCTTGTGTTTGCCGTTCCCCGATGAGGCTTTCGAAGCGGTTGTCTCAGGGTTTTTGCTGCGCAATGTGACTAATATCGACCAATGCTTGCGGGAGCAGCTCCGTGTGCTTAAAGCAGGCGGCTATGCCGTGGCCCTGGACACCACCCAACCGGCGAGGAATTTCCTGCGACCGCTGGTAGATTTCTATCTGCATGTGATTATTCCAAACCTGGGACGGATCATCACTGGGGATGCGGAGGCTTATAATTACCTGCCGGAAACGACGGAGAACTTCCTCCAGGCGGAAAAATTGGCCGCTCTCATGGAGCAGGCTGGGTTCAAGGAGGTTGGCTTTCGCCGCCTGATGTTTGGAACCATTGCCATCCACTGGGGGATGAAATGATGAAAAAAATGAGCATATGTTGGGAGATAAGCGATGAGCGGTCGGAAGGATAAACTGGTAGTGGGGATATCGGGCGCCTCCGGGGTGATCCTGGGGATTCGCCTGCTTGAAGTCCTGAAAGAGACAGAAATTGAAACCCACCTGATCATATCTCCTGCTGCCCGGGCGACGATTGCCGAAGAAATAGAGTGGAAAGTTAGTGATGTGACTGAGCTGGCAGATGTAGCCTATAATCACGCCGATATTGGTGCGGCCATCGCATCAGGTTCATTTAAGACCCTGGGAATGGTGATAATCCCCTGCTCGATAAAAACGCTTTCCGCAGTGGCGAATTCTTACGCCAGCGACCTGCTCTCCCGTGCGGCAGATGTGACCTTAAAAGAGGGGCGCCCCTTAATCCTCGTTGTGCGAGAAACGCCTTTGCATAAGGGGCATCTGCGCCTGATGAGCGATGCTGCCGAGGCTGGAAGTGTCATCTTCCCACCCGTGCCAGCGTTCTATACCCGCCCGGAGAGCATTGCTGACATGATCGACGATACGGTGGGGCGCGTCCTGGCCAGGATGGGGATCGATAACGATATATATACGCGATGGAAAGAAGAATAGCAAGCGCCAAGGTGAAAGCCTCGCTGGAAGAATTTCTTGTGCTGACTACGATGACGCTATCAACTGTTGGCAAGGATCAGGAGCCACATGCAGCCGCTATATACTTTGCTGCTGATGCATCAATTAACCTTTATTTCTTCTCGGAAACCGGCAGCCAGCATGCCCTTGATATCGGTCGCGAGCCGCGGGCAGCCGTTACCATCCAGGCAGAAGCTGCTGATTGGCAAGATATTCGGGGACTGCAAATGCGAGGAAAAGTCCGAGTTGTGGAAATTGGACAAGAATGGCAGGCAGCCTGGCAGCTCTACCACAAAAAATTCCCCTTTGTGAGTGATCTCGAAGATTTGGTCGCTGCTAACCAGATGTATTCCTTCGAACCGACCTGGATTCGCCTGGTGGATAATCGCCGGGGCTTTGGTTTTAAACAAGAGTGGGAGGTGGTTGCAACCGAAAAGGCAATTGGAATTCCTCCTATATGGCGGGTGACTAGGATGACAAATGGCTGATCGCGATCTGGAAAAGGCCGCCCTGCGTGGGGAGCCATCCTATGTCTGGCGCAGCGGTCAGGAACGACGCCTGAAAATGCTCCTCAGCGCTGCTGGAGAGCGAATCAAGGGGCGCGTTTTGGAAAATGGCTGCGGAGTCGGGATGTACCTGTCGCGGTTGGCCCAATACAGCTCACAGACGATCGGATTGGAGTTTGATCTGGCGCGCGCCCTGGAAGCACGCCGAATCGCGCCGCAGGTGGTTAACGCTGCGGGAGAATTGCTGCCGTTGCCTTCTGCATCCTTTGATTTTATTTTGAGTCACGAAGTATTGGAACATGTGCAGGATGACCGGGCATGCGTTGAGGAAATGGCGCGCATTTTGCGCCCGGGCGGGAGAATGGCGATTTTTGTTCCCAACCGGGGCTATCCTTTTGAAACACATGGTATTTATTGGCGGGGGCAGTATAAATTCGGCAATATTCCCCTGGTCAATTATCTGCCGCGCAACTTCCGCGATCGGTTGGCGCCGCACGTTCGTGTTTATTCAACTGGTGATTTAGAAATACTCTTCTCCGGGTTGCCGGTAAATGTTGTCAATAGGCAGATAATTTTCGGTGCTTATGACAATATCATCGCCCGCAGGCCGAGGCTGGGGAGACAGTTACGGCGCGTCCTCCAAGGGTTGGAAGATTCACCAGCCCAGTTTTTTGGCTTATCTCATTTTTGGGTAGTAGAGAAAAATTAATTCTGTCCTTTACTTCACCCGGAAATCATAAATCCCGTTTTCGAAGCTCCAGTGGTGGTCGCAGTTGGGGCAGTGAAGGGATGATGGCAGCTGCTCGAGTTCGTCATTTCCGCAAACCAGGCAGCGGAACAGGGCCCCAGGAGAGGCGATTGGGGTATCACCTGCTGCCTGGCTCAAGATGAATACACTGGGACTGAGCTGCCACCAATTCCCGCTTAATTGGGCCAGTGAATCGAGTCTGACCAATAATTCGAGGGGGAACAACCGTTTGAGAATCCCCATCCGGAAGTGTGAGACGGTCAGCTGTCTTTCTACAGAAAACCCGACCTCCTGCAGCCAGCCACGGATGGATTTCGGGTGAAAATCGAAGTTTAATGCTGCGAACTCAACTGCCTCGGGAGTGAAAGGGCTCCAGGACTGCATCTGGAAAACGTAGCGCAAGATGGCTTTTAGATTTTGCTTGTTCGCGTATTCCAGGATGAAAGCGGCTCCCGGCTGCAGGGCTAAGCGGACTTGCTGCAAAGCTCTTTGCGGTTCTGCCATGTGGTGCAGGGTGCGGATCATGGTCGCCCCGTCGAACACCCCGGGCACGAAAGGTAGCTGGTAGGCATCTGCCGCGACGTAAACATAACGATCGTGGTTTCCCAACTTGGACTGGGCCTGTTGAAGCTGCGTGGTTGAGTAATCCAGCAGGACCACCCGCTGAAAAGCCCGGTAGCGTGGCGTGTTGCGGCCTGCACCCGCACCGACTTCTAGCATCATGCTTCCCGATTTGGGGAGCAAACGTTTTAGGGCGATCGCTTCAACTTGATCTTCATAGGCGCGATCGCCTTCATCCCAGAAGGAGGTCTGGTAATCAGACCCTTCATAATCACAGATTGGTGGCTGGTCAGGTGTCATTGGCTAAAAGAAAAGAACACGGAATTGAATTTACATGAATTTCCGTGTCCTTTTATAGCATAAATTGGCAGGAACGAGGCAAGAATTAAGTTGGAGTGAAGATCACATCCTCTTCAACTTTGTTATTTAAAGTATGACTGTTATATCCACGACCAAATCCACGGTAATTGAAACCCAGGCCACGCATTTTTTCCGGCTCGTAAATGTTACGCCCGTCGAAAAGAGCGGGCTGTTTCATTGAATCCCGGATGCGCTTTAGGTCGAGGTGCTTGAATTCGTTCCACTCTGTGACGACTACCAAAGCATCGCAGCCTTCAGCCATCGAATATGGGTCGGAGGACATTTCAACCTCTGGCATCAAGGGTTCTGCGGCTGACATGGCAACCGGATCAAAGGCACGCACTTTGACACCGTACACCTGAAGTGCTTCGGCAATATCGATCGAGGGTGCATCCCGCATATCATCCGTGTTGGGTTTAAAGGAAAGACCCAGCAACCCGACAGTATATCCATTTAGGTCGCCGAGCATTTCCTGCAATCGTTGAATCACCATGGGGCGCCGGTCGTCGTTGATCTCCATCACAGCATTCAACAGCTGTGGGTGTCGTCCCTTATCAGCAGCCATGTAGGCCAGCGCCTTGACATCCTTGGGAAAACACGAGCCACCATAACCGAGACCTGCATCCAGGAAGAAGGGTCCGATCCGCTTATCGTAGCCCATCCCCACAGCGACTTCCTTGATATCTGCACCGAGTTCTTCACAAATGTTGGCGATCTCATTTATGAAGGAGATCTTGGTGGCCAGGAAGGCATTGGAAGCATATTTAATCATTTCTGCAGTCCGCAGGTCCGTCAGCATGATTGGGGCTCGCAGAGGGAGGTGCAGCTGGGCGACCTTTTCTGCTCCTTCGGGGTCTAATGAGCCCAGGATTGTGCGATGGGGATTCATAAAATCGCTGATCGCAGAGCCCTCCCGCAAGAATTCAGGGCAGCTAACCACCGAGAACGGTACTGGCCTTGGCTGGTGGCTGGAAACAATCTCAGCAACCCAGTCACCGGTTCCGACGGGAACGGTGGATTTATTGATGATGATCAGAGGATTTTGCATCTGCTTCGCGACTGAACGAGCAACTGCGGCAACGTGCCGCAGATCAGCTTCTCCATCCACTCCGGAAGGTGTTCCGACAGCGATGAAGGCGAATTCAGTTCCATCCAAAGCTTCAGGATAGGATGTGGTGAACGATAACCGTCCAGCACTCACATTGCGTTCTACGAGTTCTTCTAATCCAGGTTCATAAATCGGCATTTCCCCCCGTTTTAGACCTTTGATCCGCTCTTCGCTGATGTCCAAGGCAATAACCCGGTTGCCAAGGTCTGAAAAACATGCTGCGGTTACCAGACCAACGTAACCAACACCGATGACACAAATCTGCTTCATTAAATTTCCTCCATAAACGTTTAAGTGTATTTGTTAGGGAAAATTACGCCATAATGTCGACGAATCGATGGATATTGGTTCATTTCCACCCCGTATTTCGATGTATGTTCCTTATTTTCATCAGTATGAATAACGATCTTACCACGGTTTTATTACACAAAATCGGACAAAATTACACGTAAAAGATCATCCTCGAGCAATGACCTCTGTCACTAGTAAATTGGCCGAAAATACTCTAAAATATCGGGGATAAAGAAACTATATAAGACCTAAAAGGATGGATTTATTATGCAAATAACTCGCCAAGCTGATTATGCCATGCGCGCAGTTGCTTATCTGGCGAATCTTGGGCCAGATAAACGAGCCGCGACCAGCCAAATCGCAGAAGAGCAGCAGATTCCCCCTTCATTTCTGGCTAAAATCGTCTCCCAGCTCTCCGTTGCTGGTCTGCTGCAGACTTCACGTGGTGCAAGAGGTGGCGTATCTTTAGCTCGCACTCCAGAAGAAATCTCATTCCTGGAAGTAGTTGAAGCCATTGATGGGCCGATCCTGATCAACGAGTGTGTCGTAGATAGTGGTGCGTGCACATTTGGTGATAGCTGCCAGCTGCGCCCTGTATTTTGTGATGCCCAGGCAGATCTGGTAAATCGATTGGAATCCACTTCATTTTTTAGTGTTGTCGAGACGAACGGAAAAGGGGTAGCCTGAACAGCTAACAATTTATATAGGTTAATCACTAATCGGCCTTCCCAATTCATTTTTGCGGTATGATGGTAATGAAGCGAGGTTGTAATGCCAAGTGGAGTACCATTCGATCGCCAATGGGTATACGTTCTTGAAGATGGGAGGCCGGTTATTGATTGGGGAGATGACCTGCTGCAAGATATACTCAGTGGAGATTTTATAAACAGCAATCGAGGCGATGGGCATCCCATCAGGGATGATGAACTTGAAATGCTGCAGAGGGCCGGTCGAGTCGAGCGATTCGACTCTCGCCATGTGTATGTATTCGCCTTGCCGGAACGACCCAGACCAACCATCGAATAACGGTCTTACCAAATTTTCTTAACATATTTTCCCCTTCCGGCTTATAATCCACACGGGAGGGGAACTCTTTTTGTGTTAAGGAGAAATTTATGGCAGATAAACGGGTTGTGCGTTCCCCCCGAGGCGCGCAGCTAAATTGTAAATCCTGGTTGAGCGAAGCGCCGTACCGCATGATCCAGAATAATCTGGATGCGGAGGTCGCAGAGCGGCCTGAGGACCTGGTGGTGTATGGCGGGCGGGGCCAGGCTGCTCGAAGCTGGGAAGCATATGATGCCATCCTGGAGAGCCTGCGCGATTTAGAGGATGATGAAACCCTGCTGGTTCAGTCTGGCAAACCCGTGGCCATTTTCACAACTCATCCGGATGCGCCGCGGGTGTTGATCGCCAATTCCAACCTGGTGCCGCATTGGGCAAACCAGGCCCACTTCGATGAACTCGTCGCCCAAGGGTTAATGATGTACGGCCAGATGACTGCTGGTTCATGGATCTATATTGGCACTCAGGGTATCCTGCAGGGCACTTATGAGACCCTGGGATCTCTGGCTCGACAACGCGAATGGCCATCCCTGAAGGGAAAGTTTGTGCTTACCGCGGGCTTAGGGGGTATGGGTGGTGCCCAACCGTTAGCAATCACTATGAACGAAGGGGTCGGGTTGATTGTGGAGGTAGATCCTGAGCGAGCAAAAAGACGCCATGAGATCGGTTATGTGGATATCGTGGTCGATACGCTTGAAGAGGCGATGACCATCGTCGAAGAAGCCATCGATGAGGGTACACCCCAATCGATCGGCTTGGTAGGAAATGCAGCTGAAATTTACCCGGAACTGGCAATTCGCGGAGTCGTGCCGGATGTCGTCACCGACCAGACGCCAGCGCATGATGTGATGATGTACATTCCGGCCGGGTTGAGCGTCGATGAAGCAGATTCATTGCGTGAAGAGGATATCGACCAATACACCCGGCGCGCAATGAGATCGATGGCCGATCATGTCGAAGCGATGCTCGCTTTTCAGCGGGCGGGGGCAGAGGTTTTTGATTACGGCAACAACCTGCGCCAGCGAGCTTATGATCACGGAGTCAAAGAGGCATTCAGTTTCCCCGGATTCGTCCCCGCATATATTCGTCCGTTGTTTTGCGAGGGGAAAGGGCCGTTCCGGTGGGTGGCACTCTCCGGGGAAGCAGAAGATATTTACACTACCGACCAGGTGGTGATGGATCTCTTTCCTGATGACCAGCACCTGCATCGCTGGCTGCGCCTGGCGCGTGAGAAAGTGCCCTTCCAGGGACTGCCGGCGAGGATCTGCTGGCTTGGTTATGGTGAACGAGCAAAAGCAGGCCTGGCGTTCAACGAGTTAGTAGCCAGCGGTAAGGTCAAAGCCCCGATCGTGATCGGACGCGATCACCTTGATTCGGGTTCGGTTGCCTCTCCAAACAGGGAGACAGAAGGCATGCGGGATGGCACCGACGCAGTCAGCGATTGGGCGATCCTGAACGCGCTGATCAACGCTGTTGGGGGAGCGACCTGGGTTTCCTTTCACCATGGGGGAGGGGTGGGAATTGGGTACAGCCAACATGCCGGTCAGGTGATTGTGGCCGACGGCACACCGGCAGCTGCCCAGCGTTTGGAGCGCGTTTTGACCACCGATCCAGGGATGGGTGTTGTCCGTCACGCGGATGCAGGTTACCCCCAGGCGATCGCAGCTGCGAAACGCCATGGGATCAAAATGCCAATGTTGGAGGATGCATGAAATCTCCGTTCTTATGGTTTGGACTCACCCTGCTGGCCATTGTTGTGGTAACGGCGCTGGGACCTGCAGAAAAATCCTTGGGGACGAACGTGCGTGTGGTTTATCTGCATGGCGCCTGGGTGTGGACAGCAATGATCAATATGATGGCTGCCGCAGTGGTTGGTCTGGTGGGGCTGCTCACCAGGCGTCGCAATATTCATTATTGGTCGCGGGTTTTGGGGCGGACAGGACTTGTTTTCTGGATCACCTATTTGCCGCTATCCCTGTGGGCAATGCAAACCAATTGGAACGGATTGTTTCTTTCAGAACCCCGCTGGCGGGTGGCAATAATATTCGCCATCGGCGGATTGGCGATTCAGATCGGCATCACCCTGTTAGAAAATCCCGCCTGGGCTTCAGCACTCAACCTGGTTTATGCGGTGATATTGTTTTATGTACTGGGTACCACCGACCAGGTGATGCATCCGGGATCACCGATCTTCAGCTCAGGTTCCGGGCGTATCCAGATCTATTTCTTAACTTTATTGGTGCTTACCTTGCTCGCGGCCTGGCAGTTGGCCCGTATTTGGCGGGGGATTGAATCGCAATCCGAGGTCCAGGTTACCCCAGCCGAATAAAGTTAATTTTCCCGGAACTGGTTGCATGAATAGGGAGATGTTCTACGGATCGGTTATTTAATTTCACATTGAAAAACAATCTTCGCTTCCAGGTCTTCATTTTCACAGCCACGCGGGTCGTGCTCAACACGATGTATCGCATGGTGTACCCATTCCTGGCGGCATTTGGTAGAGGTTTGGGGGTGGATTTGCCAACTCTGACCCTGGCATTAACCGCCCGCTCTCTAGCCGGAGTGTTCGGTCCGATTATCGGCTCGTTAGGAGACACAAGGGGCCGTAAAACGGGGATGCTCTTTGGATTATCTCTGTTTATCATTGGGGTAAGCCTGGTGGTCATCTGGCCAACTTTCCTGACCTTCATGCTTGCATTAATCCTTTCCGTGGTTGGGAAATATGCCTATGATCCCTCAATGCAGGCCTATTTAGGGGATCGGGTAGCCTACCAGCAGCGGGGGCGGATTTTGGCAATCACTGAATTGGGTTGGTCATTGAGCTTTATCATCGGTGTGCCCTTGATGGGTTTTCTGATCTCCAGGTATGGTTGGAAGGCCCCGTTCCCTGTGCTGACACTGCTAGGCCTGGGGGCATTTGGCGTACTGGCCTGGATGGTACCCGGAGACAAAGTCAGGAGTGGAGTTCAGTCCGGGTTGTGGCGTAATTTGCGCAAAATGTTTTCCTATCCACCGGTGGTGGCGGGGCTGGTCATGGCGCTGCTTATTGGCAGCGCAAACGAGATGATCAACCTTGTTTTTGGGGTATGGTTAGAAAATTCGTTTGGATTGATGATTGCAGCCCTTGGAGCGGCCTCGGCAGTGATCGGCCTGGCTGAATTAAGCGGTGAGTCTTTCGCAGCGGCATTCACTGATCGGCTGGGAAAATCGCTGGCAGTAAGTTTAGGGCTTGGGTTGAACTGTCTGGCGGTGCTGGCATTGCCCTTGCTGGGGACAAGTTCAACTGGAGCCGTCATCGGTCTGTTCTTCTTTTTTATCACTTTTGAATACGCTATCGTCAGCAGTATCCCTATGATGTCCGAGGTGATGCCATCCGCTAGGGCGACCGTAATGGCGGTTGCCGGAGCCAGTGTTTCGCTCGGTCGGGCACTTGGGGCGCTGATCGGAACGCCGCTATACCTTTTTAGCGAATCTTCCCCTGCAATTCCAGATTTATTGCCGAATGCGGTCGCGGCGATAATATTTAATCTCCTGGGTATCATTGCCCTGCGCTACCTGCAGCTGGGTATTGAAAGCCAGGCTGAGACCCCTGTGATATAATCCCCACCCGCAGGAACCTGATTGGGGAGCTTTTGATCCAAAGGAAATACCATCCATTGAAATGCGATCAACCAAGAGGAATTTAGTTTTTATTGTTGGCGGGGGACTTTTAGCAGCTCTGGTGATCTTGGCGATTGTTCTCTATCCCCGGGCTCAGGAACGCTGGACAGCACCACTCGGGCCTGGGTTGGGATTGCCCACCCGGACACCAACCTCGGAAGCAGCAACGCCCACCCAGGAGCTGGGTACACCTGTTGCCCTGGCGAGTCGAACCGAGGAAGATGAGGAACCTACTCAAGCCGCTGACTCAGTTGTCGATAATCTCGCAACTGAAATACCGGTGTTTACCACCGCTCCTGAACCCTTGTGCGGAGGCCCTCCGGCGATGACTGTCCTGGCCCTGGGGATCGACGGCGCCGATAATTATTTGTACGGCCTTTCGGATGTTATTCGCGTGGTACGGGTCGATTTTGTCACCCCGAAAGTCACAGTATTGGATTTGCCGCGTGATTTATGGGTTGAAATTCCGGAGATCGAAGAAGCGTACGGGATCACCCATGGCAAACTCAACCAGGCATATTTTTACGGCACCCCCGGCATGGGCTACTACGAAGGTCCAGGGCAAGGTGCCGGCTTGCTGGCGAGGACCCTGGATTTGAACTTTGGTCTGCCTGTCGACCACTATGGTGCGGTCAATATGCTAACCTTTGTCAGGTTGGTCGATGCTGTGGGTGGTATTGATATCTATCTGCCGACGGATATGGATGGCACTCCGGTGGATGACAAGACCGAAGACATGGGCTATTTCTATGCTGGGCAGCAGCACTTTAACGGCGACCAGGCTCTGCGCTTCTCCCGCATCCGCAAGCGATATAATGTATTTACCCGAACCAGCAATCAAAATATGGTCTTGTGTGCTTTGAAAGAGAAGATCACCAGCCCGGCGGTTGTGCCGAGAATTCCCCAGATCATCGCCGCTTTTCAGGACTCGATCTTGACCGACCTCAGCCCTGAGCAGCTCACTCAGCTGGCTTGCCTGGCACCAAAATTGACCTCTGAGAACTTGGTCTTCACCAGCATCTCGGAAGACCTCCTTACGCCGGGCAGGGTTTACAGCCCCCAGCAGAAGGCGGAAACCTTCATCTGGGAGGCGGATTATGATGTCATCCGCGATATTATCAACCAGTTCCTGGCTGGCGAATTGGAATCCGAATCAGATGGAGCCACCTGCCCATGACAAAAACGCGTGACCTTTCAATTGATACCGATTTAACCCGCAAGATTCTGACTGGTTTCATCCAGACCGAGATCACCCGGGCTGGTTTCTCGCGCGCAGTGGTGGGATTATCCGGCGGGGTCGACTCGAGCCTGTCTTGCTATCTGGCTGTTGAAGCTCTGGGTGCGGAGAATGTGTTGGCATTGCGCATGCCTTACGAGACATCCTCGTCCGGTTCACTCGAACACGCTCAGCTGGTGATCGACGAATTGGGGGTTCAGGCACAGACGGTGCCGATCACGGCGATGGTAGAGCCGTTGTTTGAGCGTTTCCCCGAGGCCGATCAAATCCGGCGTGGCAACGTAATGGCGCGGGCGCGCATGATCGTGCTCTATGACCAGTCTCAAGCTTTCGGTGGTTTGGTTGTGGGAACCGGCAACAAGACAGAAATCCTTTTGGGTTATACCACTTTATATGGTGATTCGGCCTGCGCGCTCAATCCGCTGGGTGATTTATACAAAACTCAGGTCCGCCAGCTGGCGAGGGCAATGGGTTTACCAGATGTGATCATTGATAAACCACCCTCGGCGGATCTATGGGTTGGGCAAACAGATGAAGGCGAGTTGGGCTTCACCTATGCGGAGGTCGACCAGCTGCTCTACCTGCTGGTGGACGAGCGCTACAGCCCTGAGGATTGTGTCGAGGCTGGATTCGCAGAACCATTCGTCAGTCAGGTCATCGATCTGATCAGGAAGAATCACTACAAACGGGTAATGCCACCGATCGCCAAGCTAAGCAACCGAACCGTTGGTTATGATTTTTTGTATCTTAGAGATTGGGGGACGTAATCCGGCATGGATTGCTCTTT
Organism: Anaerolineales bacterium; assembly: GCA_041558875.1. Classification (GTDB taxonomy): domain Bacteria; phylum Chloroflexota; class Anaerolineae; order Anaerolineales; family UBA4823; genus PFL25. The sequence continues at coordinate 11,626 of JBFFEL010000042.1, read as the reverse complement.
GGTGACAGCCGCGCTATCAATTTAATCATCCAAGTCCATATTCAACTGTTGAGCAGCAATGCCTCTCCAGATCCCACCTGCCTTACACCACCGTTCATTCCGCCTGCTCTGGATTGGATTGGCGATCTCTATCGCCGGATCGCAGATGCAGATTTGGGCTCTGCTGTGGCATGTGCGCATCCTGACCGACCAGCCGATCGCTCTCGGGGGGATCGGCCTGGCGCGCATCCTGCCGGTGATCGTCTTTTCTTTGATCGGGGGCGCGGTGGCCGATTCAGCCAACCGGCGAACTGTGCTTTTTATCACCCAGAGTTTGATGGCCCTGGTGGCTTTAGTGCTGGCCTGGCTAACCTACAATGGAGAGATCACCTTGTGGCAGATTTATGCCTTGACCGCCATCCAGGCCACAGCCCTGGCATTTGATTTACCGGCCCGTCAGGCACTGGTGCCAAACCTGGTGCCGGCCAAAGACCTCTCTAATGCGTTCAGCATGCAGTCAATCGCCTTCCAGGTAGGCTCGATCGTCGGTCCAGCACTCAGTGGATTGGTAATCGCTTATTGGGGGCAGTATTATACCTACCTGATCAATTCGGTCACTTTCATGGCAGTGATTGCTGCTTTGGCTTTGATTGGACCTATTCCACAGCGCACGCGCGGTACCGGGCGCGTGCAGGTAAAGTTTGCTGATATCGTTGAAGGGGTGAAATTTATCCTCAGGCAGCCGGTAATTCTATCAAGCATGCTGCTGGATTTCTTCGCTACATTTTTCTCCTCTGCAAATACGCTGATGCCGATTTTCGCCCGCGATATCTTGCAAGTTGGGGTTGTTGAATATGGCTGGTTGTCTGCAGCACAATCGATTGGAGCGATGGCCGCGGCGATGATCATCTCTCAGCTCAAAGAGATCCGCCGCCAGGGAAGGACACTGCTGCTTTCGGTGATCGCTTTCGGGATTGCGACGATCATGTTTGGCCTGGCGCGCACTTTCTTGGGCGCGATGATCGCCTTGATCTTCATCGGGGCATCCGATTCGGTCAGCGCCATCATCCGCAACACGATCCGCCAGCTGCAGACGCCGGACTACATCCGCGGCCGCATGACCAGCATCAACCAGATCTTTTTCCTGGGTGGACCGCAATTGGGTGAAGTGGAAGCAGGATTGGTGGCGCAGCTGTTCGGGGCGCCCTTCGCGGTGATCAGTGGGGGAATCGGCTGCCTGCTAGCAGTGGGCTGGATCGCGCGCCGCTGGCCGCAGCTGCGCAGTTACAACGGCGACGAGCCGATCAAAGCAGGGGCGATAGCGGATTAAGTCGGTTTTCAACCCAGATAATATATTATTCACCGATTGCCGCCTCGAATTTTCGCGCCATGATATACTGCCAGAATAGAGCGGCTCATTCGAATAACTATATTTGCATCCCATGCTCGGGCTCCAAAATGAGGGCAGAGGAAGTGCAGTAGGAGATTGCCATGGATTGTTTACGGGTTGTACTTTCAGTAATATTGCCCCCCGTAGGCGTGTTCCTCAAGGTGGGTTTTGGCTTGCACTTCTGGTTGAATATCTTGCTGACCCTGCTGGGTTACATCCCAGGACTGGTTCACGCTATCTGGATCATCGCCACTCGTTGAATTAAAACATACCAAACTAAACGCAAGGATTGCTCAATTGAGGGAATAGCAATCCAATGCTGTTATTAACAGCTGGTGGAGAGTCATTATGTCAGATTTATCAAGCCTTGAGGTCACCGCGCAGTACGTGGCCGCCTTAGCAGCAGGAGATACGGACCGAATGAACTCCATGCGCACGGGAGATTTCGAACTGGATTTTGTCTATGGGGACGCGTTTGCATCCCAACCGCTCTCCTCTGAGGAGACGAAGCAGTTCTGGCCATCCTGGCTGGTGGGTTTTCCCGAGATGGATTACGAGGTGACGCGCACCATAGCCGCTGATGAGGTCGTGGTCACACAGTGGGTTTTCACCGGCACCCATGAGAAACCAATCGGTCAGCCGATATTTGACCCGCCGGTAAAACCGACTGGTCGAACAATCATGTTCCGGGGCGTTTCGATCTATGATGTCAGTGGGGGTCTGATCAAACGCGAGACTGCTTACATAGACCTGGCGACCATTATGGTTGAACTGGGGGTGGAGCTGTGAGCAGCCGGGAGTCCACGGGTAGCACACCTGAAAACCTCGGCCAATTGATCTTGGGCCAGGAGATAAGCCTATCCGGTCAAAGCCCGCGACGGGCACGCAGCGCGATCATCCTCCTGGCCGCCTCGGTGGGTTTGATGATGACTGGTTTCGGCATCATCCTGCCAGTCTTTGCCAGACGGCTGGGAGAATTCGGTTCGGGTGTAGAAGCACTAGGATTGATGACCATGTCCTTCGCCCTTGCACAGCTCATCACCGCGCCAATCATGGGTTCGCTCGCTGACAGGTATGGTCGTCGCCCGCTGATCCTCCTGTCATTGGCTGCTTTCGCTGCAGCCAACCTCGGTTTTTTGCTGGTCTCCACAACAATTGGTTTTATCATCGTGCGTGTTCTGGAGGGCGCCCTCACTGCGGGTTTGTTTCCAGCTGCCATGGGAGTGGTGGCAGACACGGTTCCCGAAAACCAGCGCGCCAGATGGGTTGGCATCGTTATGGGCAGTTATGGGGCTGGTCTCATCTTCGGTCCAGTCGTGGGAGGCGTGCTCTATGATGGCTGGGGATTTGCAGCACCGTTTATCACTTCCGCCATCCTGGCTGTGATCGCTTTCGTAGCGGCTGTCGTGATGGTTCCGGAGACACGCACGGAGGAAATTCGCAAGCGAGAGATGCTTCGTAAACGGCGCGCTGACGCAACTACCCAAATTTCAGCCGTATCCTTTTGGGCATCCCTGCCGCGACCACTCTACGTCTTCGGTACGCTGCTGATCCTGGATTTTGTCGGTGTGTTTGTGTTCGCCTTCGTCGAACCGCAGATGGTATTTTATTTTTACGATGAGCTGGGCTGGACGACCATCCAGTTTGGGATTGTGGTCGGAGCCTATGGGCTGGCGATGGTCTTTGGCCAGCTGGTACTGGGCCAATCGAGCGATAGGTTTGGCCGCAAACCGCTCATTGTCCTGGGATTATTGCTTTCGACCGGTTTGTATGCCGGGCTGTTGCTGGTAACCCAATACCCCTTAATGCTTTTGGTCGCCGCAGTGGCTGGTTTAGGATCGGCTTTGACATCACCAGCGTTAAGCTCATACTACCTGGATATAAGCGATGAACAGTACCGGGCGCGCATCCTGGGGGTTAAAGAGTCTTCTGCCTCGCTGGGAGGTGTATTGGGACCGTTATTGCTGGTTGCTGTCAGCGCGGCGATGACAGCCCGGGGTATCTTTATCCTTGGAGGGGCGGTGATGCTGGTTGGGGCAGCGCTGGCAATCTATGCGCTGCCGGCGACGCGCCAGATCGCAGCCCCGACCGAAGATATGAATTGGGAATACTCCAACAAGCGAGCACTGGCTGGACAAACTGCCTTACGGGGAGTGGTTTTGATGTCTACGGCCGCCCGGGAGACCAGGCTTTCGTCTTGATTGAGGGGGATCAGTGATGGTGCCCACAATTGAGTTTAAGGTTATGTGCTTGAGGGATTACTAATGCCTCGGTCCTAAGGACGGGCGGAGAATAGGGTGAGGCTGACAGCAGCAACGATGATATTGAATACCAGCACGAATAACAGGGCGCTGATAGTGGAAATCCATCCAACCAAGGTAGAGCGAATCCAGCCAAGGAGGGCAACTCCCAAACTGAAAGCCAGTGTCCCGATATAAGTAAAGGCAGCAATCGTAACCGCGACCGTGTCTAGGAAATTAAAACCAAACTCTTCAGGATCGGGTACCTCCGATGGCAAAAAGCTGATCCAATCCGAGGGCACCATAAAATACATCGCACCAATTGAAGTTGAGGTCAGAAAGAGTAACGAGGCAAGGAGCATTACGCCGATCACCCAAGAAATGATTTTGCGCTCGTCTTTAAGAGAAAGTAGTCCAACAGTGACCATTACGCCAAAACCTGCCAATAGACTGCTGAGATAAGATAGCTGCCTCAGTGCTTCTTCATCTACCATCGTACTTTTCCATTCCCTACCTTAAAACCTGAAAATCTTTTTCTGTTGCCCTTGGATTCACTCTGAGAAGAGAATCATCATTTACTCATGCAGTTGTTCCCACTCCGCCAAGAGGGCATTGATCTCGTTCTGAATCTGCACGTAATTATCACCTAACTCTTCAACCAGCTGGCTATCAACCGGTGGAGTCTCTAACTGCTGAGTAATCTCCACCAGCTGTTCTTCAAATTCCCCGATCTTGGATTCGATCTCCTGCAGGCGATATTTGCGCCGGCTTTCACCCTTCTTGCGCTGGTCCTTGCCAGTTTTTTGTTTGGATTGCTTTTTCACCATGAGGGGGGATTCGGCTGCCATTTGTTCGGCTTCCAGCTCAGCGTGATATTCGCTGTAGGTGCCTTTAAAGACGCGCATCGTCTTTTGATGCGGATTAATATCCCAGATTTGGGTTCCAAGCGCGTCGATCAGGTAGCGGTCGTGAGATACCAGCAAGATTGTGCCAGTAAATTCCAAGAGAACTTCCTGGAGGATCTCCTGGGCGGGGATATCTAGATGGTTGGTGGGCTCATCGAGCAGGAGCAGGTTGGCGTTGGTCAGAGAGAGTTTCGCCAAGGCCAGGCGGCCGCGTTCACCTCCGGAGAGGGTAGCGACCTGGCGGAAGACATCTTCGCCGGTGAAGAGAAAGCGGGCTAGGAAATGGCGAATATCGGCCAGGAGCATATTGGGAGCGACCGACTCGATCTCTTCAACCAGTGTACGTTCGGGGACGAGATCCTCGTGAGCCTGGGCAAAATAGCCGATCTCCAGGCTGGCACCCATTCTAACTTCACCTTCCAGCGGGGGATGCTGGCCCAAAATGGTCTTCAGCAGGGTTGTTTTTCCAGCACCGTTCGGTCCGATCACCGCGGCGCATTCCAGGCGGCGCAGTTCCAGATCATCCACAGTAAGCAATGGATTACCGGGATAGCCGATAGTCACTTCACTGACGCTGAGGATGATATTCCCGCTGCGCCGCCCTGATTTCAAGTTGATACTGAGGTTCGGGGGTTTCTTCAGGGGCGATTTCAAGCCATGGATGCGCCTTTCGACCTCGCCTATGTTCATGATATTGGCTGAGATATCGGCCTGCTGGCTGATCTCCATCCAGCTTTTGCCCTGCATAGCCTCTACTCCCAGGCTCTCAATGGCTTCCACCTGGCGGCTCAAGCGGCGCAGCTTACCCTTGGCCTGGGCGGTACGCTGCCCGGCGATATGTCTCTTTACGTAGTCCAGTTCTTTCTCAAGGCGTTCCCGCTCAGCAGCGTAGATTTGCTGGCGCAGCTGCCAGCGTTCCTGGCGCTGTCCCAGATATGCCGTGTAGTTGCCGCGGTAAGTCTCCCAGCCAGAGACATCCATCTCCCAAATGTACTGGACGACTTTATCCAGGAAATAGCGGTCGTGGGAAACCAGTAGGGCAGCTCCTTCCCAGGTGAGCAAATACCCTTCCAACCACTCCACGGCGGTTATATCCAGGTGATTAGTTGGTTCGTCTAATACCAGCAGGTCGGGCTTGGAAAGCAGCAGGCGGGCTAACAGGGCCCGAGTTCGCTGGCCGCCCGATAACTGGTTTAATGGTCGTTCATGATCTTGGTCGTTGAAACCCAGACCAGATAAAACCTGGCGAATACGGAATTCATAGGTGTATCCCCCGTGAAGCTCGAAGGCTTCCTGCAGGGATCCATAGCGAGTCAACGCCTCTTGAGCCTGATCTGGATTACCCATCGCCGCTTCGAGCTGCGCTAATTCACTTTCCTGGCGGCGCAAATCTTCAAAAGCCAGCAGACATTCCTCCCACAGGCTGTGCTCAGCTGTTAAAACTGCTTCTTGAGGTAAATATCCGATCGATAACCCGCGCGATCGCTGTACATTTCCAGCGGTAGGTTCATCGAGACCTACTAGGATTCGCAAAAGTGTGGTTTTACCGATCCCATTTGGCCCAACGATTGCGATGCGGGCTCCACGAGGTATACTAAGTGAGATGGAGGAAAAGATATCATCTGGGCCAAAGGATTTTTCCAGGTTTGAGGCGGTTAAAATTGACATCAGGGAACTTTTTGGAATAAATATTCGTCCTGGATTCGTTTGGCACTAAATGTGCAATAATGCTCAGAACACTAATTTTACCCTAAGCAGGGAAAATGCCCGGCGTGATATAATAATGTGCCATTTAATTGACTGAAGGTAGCTATTTCGATCCCGCTGTCTCTTTCTTCTCTAGACTCTTCTGTGGTGGGAGAAGAAAGATTTAAGCGGGTTTATCCGTTACCATAAAGACGCGTTTATCCGACATAAGATACAAAGATATGGAGCAAGTTCAACAAGGAAAATCAGAATCTGAGCGGAAGACAAGATCCAACTGGATTATTGCCGCTTTGGTTACCGCATTCTTAATAATTGCAGGGGTGGCTGCCTATTTGACATATACTAACGTCAGGGATTTTGTGGCGGTCTGGAATATGACTGATCTGCCGGGGATCGTCGTCGATCCGGAGACTGGCGCGACGCAGGTTGTAACAGAAATCACCCCGGGAGTTGAGAATCCCCCTCCACCACCAGCTTTAGCCATCGGTCCAGAACCGGTTCCTTGGGATGGCGCCAGCCGGGTGAATGTCCTCGTGATGGGCCTGGATTACCGGGATTGGGATATTGGGGAAGGCGCACCGCGAACGGACACCATGGTCCTGGCTTCGGTCGACCCGTTGACTATGTCTGCCGGATTGCTGACCATCCCGCGCGATCTTTGGGTCAGTATGCCCGGGTTTGAAGAACCCGAACGCATCAATGTCGCCCACCGCTTTGGTGAAATCTACCAGTTGCCTGGTGGTGGTCCCGAGCTGGCCATGAAAACCGTGGAAGGGCTGCTGGGATTGAAAATCGATTATTATGCCCTGCTTGATTTCTACTCTTTTGAGCAATTCGTCGACGAACTGGGATTTATCGAGATCGATGTGCCCCAAAATATCTGGGTTGACCCGATCGATGGGGATACCGTGAAGCTGAAGAAAGGCTCACATGACCTCCCTGGAAATCTGGCCTTGGCCTATGCCCGGGCGCGCAACACCGAAGGCGGGGATTTTGACCGCGCCGAGCGCACGATGCAGGTCATCATGGCCATCCGCGACCGGGTTTTGAGTGCCGATATGCTGCCTACCTTGGTCAGCCGGGCTCCAGCGATTTTGGAGCAGATCTCTGCGGGGGTGCAGACCAATCTGACCTTAGAACAAGCAGTCCAATTGGCATGGTTAGTGCAGCGAATTCCCGAGGAAGACATCAAACGGGGCACAATCGGCACGGAACATGTAACCTTTGGTAAATCGCCGAGTGGTGATGACGTGCTCAAACCACGTCCGGAGCAAATTCGCATTTTGCGAGACGAGATATTTACCAATTCGGGTACGAGCCCGGCGATGGTTGACGCGGATTCGCTGGAATTGATGCGCTCTGAAAATGCGAAAGTTGCCGTGCTCAACGGCGCGGGTACCCCTGGTCTGGCTGCCCGCACCGCGGAATACTTGACTTCACAAGGAGTAAATATCATCTCGACCGGTGATGCAACTGAACAATATAGTGCAACCACCATCATTTCCTACACAGGCAATCCGTACACGCTTGATTACCTGGTAAATTTGATGGGAATATCGCCGAACAGGATCTATAATCGTTTTGACCCATCCAGCCCAGTTGATATCGACCTGATTCTTGGCTATGATTGGGCTAACAACAATTCTATGCCATAATAACAACTGACCATGGATAGTAGCCGTAAAAGTAAATCCCTGCTCTCTTCGAAATTATTGCTGATTGGGTTGGTGGTCGCTTTCGCGATCGCCGGAGCAGTGACGGTTTTTCTTACCTATTCAGCGGTAAAGGACTTAGTGTCGACCTGGGATCTAACCAACCCGCCGGGTCTGGTTCTTGAAATCCCGCAAGATGCCGCGGCTGCGCTGCCTGAGGATTTAGGTCCCCAGGGCGAAACTCCGCTGCAGTCCACCGGCGGACCACCTCCTGTCCCCTGGGATGGAAACAGCCGCATCAACGTGCTGGTCATGGGAATGGATTCACGCGAAGAAAATAACGACGATATCCCCCGTACCGATACGATGATCTTGTTTTCGCTTGATCCCGAGAGCCGTACCGCGGGTATGCTGTCCATCCCTCGCGATTTATGGGTGGAAATACCGGGATTTGATCACAACAAGATCAACACTGCCTATCGCCTGGGTGAGGTGTACAACACGGCGGAGCGCGGTCCAGGCCTGGCGCTGAGCACAGTGGAAGAACTGCTGGGCATGGAAATTAACTACTACGCCATGGTGGATTTCGCCGCGTTTGAAGATTTCATCGATGAACTGGGGGGAGTGACCATTCAGGTTCCCAAGAAGATCGTCATCGATCCTCTAGGTAAACATAATACGACCATTTTAAAAAAGGGGGAACACGTCTTGCCAGGCGAGCTGGCATTGGCCTACGCTCGATCACGAAACACTTCCGGGAGCGACTTCGACCGGGCGGAACGGCAACAGCAGGTTATCATGGCGATCCGTGAGCGAATCCTGAGTGCAGAATTGCTGCCATCTTTGATCCAAAATGCCCCGGCCTTGTACGAAACCCTGTCTTCCGGGATCAGCTCAAACCTGACTTTAATGCAGCTGGTGAGACTGGCCTGGATTGCTCAACAGATCTCGGAAGAGAATATCCATCGGGGGGTGATCGGAGTGGATCAGGTTGATTTTGCTTTCTCGTATGATGGTCAGGATATCTTAAGACCCCTGCCGGATGAGATCCGCAAGCTGCGAGACGAAATTTTCACCCTAACCGGGCCTCCAATCCCAATGGCGGTTCAGGTAAGTTCACAAGAGCTTGTCGATGAGGAATATGCTGATGTAATGGTGCTCAACGGCACTTTTACCCCCGGATTGGCCGCACAAACAGCTGAATATCTGAGGGCTTCAGGTTTGAATACCATCGAACCTGGTAATGCAAATGAACTCTACCAGGTAACAACCATCATTGATTACACCGGCAACCCGAACACCGTGAAGAAGATCGTAGAGCTGATGAGCATTGCTCCTGAACATATATACCATCGTTATGATGTTGCCGGGCAGGCTGACATCGTCGTGATCACTGGTGATGATTGGGCAAACGACAACCCGATGCAGTAGAGGATTCAACGGAAGGAAAATATCTTAAAGAAGACGGATAGGGGGACCTGCGGCAGCGAGAGTGCATGGATACGCTGACTGGCTCAGTGGAGCGCATCACGTATTACAATCCCGAAAATGGATATAGTGTGATCCGGCTCCTGCCGGACCAGCACCCTGGTGCAGATGTTTCCGACGGTGAGCTGGCGACCATCGTGGGAAATCTACCTGAAGTCAGCCCTGGTGAGCAACTGCGCCTGAAGGGCAGTTGGAAAAACCACCCCAAGCACGGGCGACAATTTCAAACAGAGACCTGCGAACAGATCTTACCGGCCACCGTGGCGGGGATGAGGCGTTATTTGGGTTCAGGTTTGATCAAGGGCATTGGCCCGCGCCTGGCGGAACGCATCGTCGACGAGTTCGGCGACCAGGCTTTAGAAGTGATTGAAAATCATCCCGAGCGGTTGCTGGAAGTGCCGGATATCGGGCCCAAGCGTTCTCGCTCGATTGCACAGGCCTGGGAAGAGCAAAAACAGGTCAAAGATATCATGCTCTTCCTGCACTCCCACGAGGTGAGCACCAACCTGGGGATCAAGATTTACAAGCAGTATGGCGATCAGTCAATGCAGGTGGTGCAGTCTGATCCCTACCGTTTGGCAGGGGATATCCACGGAGTGGGATTTAAGACCGCTGATCGAATCGCGCGCTCTCTTGGGCTCCCGCAAGATCACCCATCTCGTATCGAGGCGGGATTGGTCTATGTGCTGAATGAGATGGTCAATGAGGGTCATGTTTTTGTGCCCCGCGCTTTGCTGGCTGAGGAGGCGACTGAGATGCTGGGGGAGATCAGCCCCGAATTGGTCCCCGCGGCCCTGGATCGGCTGAGAGAGCAAGATCGAATCTTCCAAGACATGGTGCCGGAGGAAACTGTGGATTCTGGCCTGGAGGGTAAAGAATCTCCAGGGGAGATAGGTGAAGAGGCGGGTCAGTACCAGCTGCCGGCGATTTACCTGACGCCTTTTTACTACAGTGAGATGGGAGTTACCGGACGGTTGGCGGAGTTAGCCGGAGTACTGCCCTCCCGGATGAGCGATCTCCCACCGGCCTTTCTGCCCCTCGACCCACAGCTCACGGATGAACAGGGCCAAGCGATCCGCACCGCGATCAGCAACCCGGTCAGCGTGTTAACCGGTGGACCGGGGACTGGTAAGACAACTGCACTGAAAGCCTTGATCGCCGTCGTGGAGACGGCCGGAAAGCAATATGCCCTGGCTTCGCCGACCGGCAGGGCAGCCAAGCGGCTCTCTGAAGCAACAGGACGACCGGCGAGCACCATCCACCGGCTGCTGGGCTTTTCACCAAAAGAGGGTTTCAAATTCAACGCCGACAACCCGCTGCAAGTCGATCTGCTGGTGGTGGATGAGGCTTCCATGCTCGACCTGATCCTGGCCAACCAGCTGCTCAAAGCGCTGAAGCCGGGATGCCATTTGCTGCTGGTTGGCGATGTGGACCAGCTGCCCTCGGTTGGAGCCGGGGATGTACTCAGGGACGTGATCAAGAGCGGGATCGCCCCGGTCACTCGCTTGAGCTTCATTTTCCGCCAGGAATCTGGTTCCCAGATCATCACCAACGCCCACCGCATCAACCAGGGCCAGATGCCGGTATTTAAGGAAATCAGCCAGGATTCCAGTAATGATTTCTTCTTATTCCCGGCGGAATCCGCCGAAGAGGCCGCCAGCTGGGTTGAAGACGTAGTCACCAAGCGCATCCCCAACCGTTTTGGCTTCGATGCATTGGCTCACATCCAGGTTCTGGCTCCCATGTACCGGGGCGCTGCCGGGGTGAATATCTTGAATGAGCGCTTACAGGCAGCGCTGAATCCCCCCGAATTGAAAAAGCCGGAGAAGCAGCTCTTTGGCAAGATTTTTCGCCAGGGGGACAAAGTCATGCAAACCATAAACGACTATGATAAGGATGTCTTCAATGGGGATATCGGGCGCGTCCTGTCCTTCAATCCAGTCGCCCACACGATGGAGGTCGAGTTTGAAGGTCGCCGGGTGGCGTACGATTGGACCGAAGCCGACCAGCTGGTGCTGGCCTATTCGGTCTCGGTGCACAAAGCCCAGGGGTCTGAATTTCCAGTGGTTGTGGTGCCGGTCATCACTGCGCACTATATGATGCTCCAACGCAACCTGCTTTACACGGCGATCACCCGGGCCAGGCAGCTGTGCGTCCTGGTGGGCAATAAGCGCGCCATCGCCATCGCGGTCAACAACAACCGGGTCGCCCAGCGGTATTCCGGCCTGGCCTGGCGGCTGGAAATGAATTTCTAATCAAACCCCT
>JBFFEL010000041.1:0-30051 GCA_041558875.1 Anaerolineales bacterium | reverse complement strand
GTAAGCTACCTTTTCTGGTAGTTCATTTCGCCTTATAATCTTTTGGCGAATTTGCAGAGACCCTTGGTTTTGCGTCCCCGACTCACGACGGGTTTGCCTTTATCGAAGTCCTTAAGTATTCGAAATGCTAATTGATCGATTACCGAGCGATTCAATTTTGTTTATGATTGGTAAACCGCTTTTGGTTCCCACCCACGCCTACTGCACGACTAATGCTACCATAGGTGATAAGTGAAATTGCTTTCAATCATGAAAGGAAAATAATTATCTTGGATCGACTGGTTCATTCCTTGCAGCTTTTCCCACTTCTTTCTTGGCAATTTCTTTTTAAATCAAGGTTGTCATTAATCCTGTCGCTCAGTTTCTTATTTCTGATTGCCTCCTGCACACCAGTTAAAGAAGAAGATCCAAGCTCGCATTGGAAGGTTGCCGATTGGCAATCACTTTCCACTTATGATGATGAAATTATTGGTGGGGATTTCATCGCTGGATATGTGCGGAACGCGGGTAGCGATCTTCAACTGCGTTTTGACTTACTGGAAGTCAATCCTTTCCCAGTATCTGATTTTTACATCGCTTTGGACACCCAGCCAGGCGGAAGTACTCAGCTTCCCGTTCAAGGTAATGCAGATATAGAATGGGATACACTTTTAGTGCTCCCCGCCAGCGGTAATCCCGAGGCTTTTTCCCCCACCGATATCAGCAACAATGAGTCCTCTCCAGAAATCGAAGATAAATTTCATTTCCGAGAAGATCTAATCCCCCGCATCATCAGGATTCCGTGGCAGGACTACATCCTGGTCTCCATCAACCAGAACTCAATTCTACAATCTTCCCCTGGTATCAAAATTCAAGCTTTCAGTACAGATCCGGAATCCAGAGTAATTAAAGATTCTCTCGGACCATTCTCGTCTAATGGGCCTTCACTTCGACCAGCACCTGTCGTACTTGCATTTTGGAACACCTTTCCTGCATACTCACCAGCTCAATCCTTGAGACGTTGGGATGGTGCTCATACTGGTCCGTTTGGAGAAAGACATGGACTTTCAATTCTGCTGAATAACGTAAAGCGGTTCAATGTACCTGTTGTTTTGCTGGATTTGCGAAATCCGTTCTCATTTTCCGCCCTGGATTATCTCGACCAGATGCCTTTAATCAGGGAGATGATCTCGCAACAGCTGATTATCCTCCCTGATGCAATTCTGGGCTCACCTTCTTACCCGGCTTTTCCTTCAGGACTTCCAGATTGGGCGCTTGGGAAGTATCACCTTGATTTGCAAGCGATTTCCAAAGAGTTTGACATTCCATCAAGTAGGATTCTGTATTCACCATATCAAATGGAAGAGGTGATCGGAAATTATTCATTAGTAATTGGACCAGATAATCAGAGTAGCTCCTTTTCAACGGAAAGATATTTGCCTTACCCGGATCAAATTCCCGAGGAATCACAAGCCACTACTGATGGTATCCCTTTGGCTATCCGCAAGACGTTAATTGACAATATGTTGCATATCAATATGAATCGAGCAGAACTCCCTCTATTAGTTTTAGGCGGAAGTCTTCCGGACAGCTCCTTTGCCGATCCTGCATCAGCTACTGCCACGATCAGCTACATTGCCAATCATCCCTGGATCAAGGCGCTAGCTGATACAGATCTACGTTCCTTACCAGGGAATGTGGAGCCGATTTTGCTCCCAGGAAAGACGATCTCAATATCCGCTGAAGATTTTCTGCCATCAAATAAACTTGCAAATATTTCGAAGCCCGGCGATGATGCTCAAAATCCACTTGACAGTTTACAATGGACATCGGCATTATCGCTGTATTCCCCCTTACCTCCGGAACCCGAATCCCTCCCATCTTTACGTACTAATTACAGTGGTCAACCTGGAATCGCACAGGCTGCTGCCAGCTGGTCGGAAAACCCTCAACCACGAATGGATTGCCAAACCGATCCAGATGATGACGGCACCCCGGAATGTATTCTCGCATCGAATGAGCAATTTGCCGTCATCGATCTTGAAGGTGGACGTTTGGTGGCATATTTCACGATCACCGACTCAGGATTTCACCAAATCATCGCCCCCTCTTCCCAATTAATTGTTGGTCTTGGTGATCCATCAACCTGGATCCTAGATGCTGGTGAAGGTGCCGATCCTCATGGAATTCACGGCGCTTTTGTAGATTCTCCCCCGCCATGGGAATTTTATAACATATCAATCAATGGTGAACAACTGGTATTCACTTCACCAGATCAAGAGATTTCCAAAAGCTTCTTACTATTGGAGAATGGTCTGCAGGTAAATTATTCATCTTCGGAACCAATATCCGTTCAAATCCCGATTGTCATTGATCCATGGAACCGCTTTTCTCCAAATTGGAGAGAAAATTTCAATTGTGGGCCGATCAAAAATGGATACTCATGTAAGGTTACTGATGATACTAGAGCGGAAATCCTAAGTAATTCTGCCATCTCAGCTCATTCATTTACAGATTCGTATTCGCATTTGCAGATTCCCGAAGACCCAAATTTAAATTATCCTGCTGGTCATTATCTCCCATTCCCGATGGTCCTCCTAGATTTGGATTCCACAAATTCTTTCTCGGTTGTAATTCAGTCTGTTCCCTAATGATATCTAATTCAGTTTTCCAGAAGAGGCCATTTATAACTTGACAAATGAAGGTTTCTCAGTAAATTAATCGGTATCCATTTATATATACACACAATTAATCACGAGGAGAATTCCATAACTACAAATTTGAACTTAACTTCACTCCAGGGATCTTTCTCTATTTGCCAACTTGATCCTAAAAGTGAAATTCCGGCGTGGGCAAGTAAAGGTGTCTTTTTTTCGATAACCCATACATCATATGAGCTATCAATTATCTGTGAGCAAAAATTTATCCCGGAGAATACCAAATGTGAACCCAATTGGCATGTGTTGATGATTGAGGGTCCGTTCAACTTTGGTGAAATTGGAATCTTGGATTCGATCACAAAGCACCTGGCACAAGCCAGCATCAGTTTGCTTGCGGTTTCAACGTTCGATACGGATTTCGTTCTGATCAAATCTTCTCAGTTCAATGAAGCAATAAAAATTCTCAGAAGTGCTGGTCACAGGATCAACAACTTATAGAAATTTTCAAGATTTTCGTAGAAAAATAAAGATAATCTGATTGTAGATGACGTGCATCTGAAAGGTTTATAATTAACCAATGTGCCGTTCAATAAAACAATTACGCAAACCAGATCGCATCCCTGACGACGAAGAAATCCAGGCTGCGGCTTTACAATATATCCGTAAAGTAAGCGGTTACCGGAATCCTTCACAGAAAAATAAGCCTGCCTTCGAGCAAGCGGTATCAGAAGTAGCAAATTCCACCCGTATATTGTTGGAGCAAATTCAGCAGAAGACTTCACACAATTTACCAGAATAGATCCGTGAGTATTACTTCCTAACATTAATAAGATTGGATTGCTATGAACTCTCTTTCCCTCGACCATGTAATTCTTGTCGTAAGCAATCTCCAGATTGCAACCAGCCAATTCACCCAACTTGGATTTTCTGTTATTGCAGGAGGTGTTCATAGCGGTGGTGTAACCCATAATGCATTAATCCCATTCCCAGATGGCACTTATTTAGAGCTCCTGGCGACCACCCGCAGCTCGATGTTGAATTTCTTACAACTGTTAAAAAAACTTCGTTTATTGAGGCTATACATCGCAAACGAAACAGCAATAAACCAGCGATTGATTGAAGATTTGGCCATGGGTGTTGGCATGAATGATTATTCATTATTTTCAATGGACCTGGTCAATGATCTGTCCCTAATCAAACAACGAGGGGCAACTTTTACCAATCCCATCCCCGGAGGAAGAGTTCGTCCTGATGGAGAAGAGATCAAATGGAGGACAGCTGTCCCAGACAAAGTAGATTTACCCTTCTTAATTGATGATCTCACACCGCGTGAAATTCGCGTACCTCCCGTCGAAAATGACTTCCATTCAAATGGTGTCTTAGGAATAAAAGGGATCACCGTGTTGGTAACTAACCTGGTAGAAAGTATGGCTCATTACCGGGCATTATTTGCTGATGAACCCATTACCCAGCCTCAATTTCCTCAACCAGGCACCCAGTCAAGCGAGTTTAATTTGGATAATCGCTTTCTAACTATCATCGGTGCCTTACCGAGGAATTCCGCGATGCGAAAATTACTTAAACACCGTAAAGCCAGACCGGTTGGCATTTTTATGCAATCTACGGAAGATCAGGATGGCGATCTGCTTTCACTAACCTACCTTCCAGAAAGAGGTGCAACTTTATCACGATCCCAGATCTTATTTTCCTAATTTGACAAAAAGATGCACTGATCTTATGGTGATAAAATCTAATTAATCATCTATCATTTGTGATTCATTTTTGCTACTCATTCTACGAGGTTCATAATGGCCCAAACAGATGAGATCGCACAGGTAAAAGAAACCTCAAAAGATAATCTGCTGGCGATGAAAAATGTCGTTGGTGTTGGTGTTGGTTACAAGGTACAAGGGGGAAGCCAAACCGATGATGTTGCAATCGTTGTCATGGTCAGCCGAAAACTTCCGTTACCCGCACTTGTACCTGAATCTGTTTTGCCAAAAAATGTAGATGGGGTAAATATTGATGTGATCGAAGTGGGTCAGCTGCGAGCATTGCAGGCCAGAACTGATCGATGGCGACCAGCCCCTGGTGGTGTGAGCATCGGTCATTACAAGATTACTGCTGGAACTTTTGGTTCTATCGTCCATGATAGAACCACTGGAGAGCAACTCATCCTTTCCAACAACCACGTTATTGCCAATAGCAATGAGGCGGATGAAGGGGATCAGATTCTCCAACCTGGACCTGTAGATGGAGGCTCAATTCAAAACGATACCATAGCACGCCTGGACCGATTTTGTCCCATCGAATTTTCAACTGAACCTGGAGCCTGCGATATTGCAGATACATATGCGAGTTTAGGGAATACCATTGCTGGATTAATTGGATCAAGCCACCGAGTAAGTACTCAAAAAACGAATCCACAGGCTACCAACCTCGTCGATGCTGCAGTTGCCAAACCGGTCAATGATCATGAGGTATTAGACGAAATTATCGAAATTGGTACTGTCCAGGGGATCGAAGAGGGATTTCTGGGTATGTCAGTTCGAAAATCTGGTCGCACGACCAGCTTTACGACTGGCCAGATCACATTAATCAATGCTACTGTGGATGTAAATTATGGCGGTAACCGGACGGCGCGATTTGAAAACCAATTTGTTAGCGGACCAATGTCACAAGGTGGGGACTCTGGATCGCTTCTCGTTGCCGGAGATTCTCAGCAGGCAGTAGGCCTGTTATTTGCCGGTTCTAACCAATCAACAATATTTAATCCTATCCAAGCTGTGCTTGAATGTTTAGAGATAGAAATATGACTAATCCCGAACCAGATCAAGATTTACGGGCCGCTACGAACCGAATTATGGAAGTCATGCAAGAGCATAAAGGAGAATTGCTCGAAAAACCGCATGTAGTTGGTGTTGCAGTCGGATTTCGCCAGGTAGAAGGCAAATCAACTGAGACATTAGCTCTGGTAGTCATGGTGGATCAGAAAATCCCTCAAAACCTCCTGACTCCCGAACAGCAAATCCCAATTTCTATAGAAGGCGTCCCCATCGATGTGCAGGAAATAGGAGAGATATCAGCTTATTAAACCAAATTTCCAGACTTACAAAACATTTATTATCACACCCTTCATTCAAGATGAGCCTATCTTGAATTCTTTCCAGCTTTGGTTTATCTTTGTAAAGCAGGATAAACCTGGCATAGGTGGACATTTAAAGGCACAAAAATAATACTATGCGTTCTCGTTGCTTAATTATCATTATTACTTCATTGGGGATCTCGTCATGCGTTGGAGCAGACCGCATGTTTCCAACAGAAACCCCAACTCCAAATCAAATAATTGAGCCAACCACAACGCCATTTCCAACCCCCACTGAAAAGCCTACAAGTACACCAACGCCTGAACCTACTATCGAACCTACTATTGAGCCAACCCGACCTAATGCTCCCATCGCGACTGCCAGACAACCACTCCGCCTCGGTAGGCTTGAAATTATTGAAGAAGGCGGTTTTTCTTTCAGAGGGGTGATCGGGTATGATGCGAGCTACCAACGGAATCAGGTAACACTTACCAGTTCTGACGGAGATACTGTTGTCTCATTAATTGGAGGCCGTACAGATCGCTCAGAAGATCTCGAAGACGATCTCAACCAATTTGTCGAGATCATCTCACTCAATGTGGTTGAATTTAACACTGGTTCATCCTATCAATACCTAGTAGATGGCGTACCTGGACTGGCAGCTGACCTTACAGGCGTATGGGGAGAAACCCAAGTTACAGGGAAGATTCTCATTGCAGCTCCAAGTGAAGACCAGATATTTTATGCTTTGGCGATCTCCCCGGATACGACTACTGGTGAAGGGTGGGAGCCTGAAGGCCGGCAGACGTTTGACGCGATTATTAATTCGATATCCTTCCACGAACCCTTCTTAGCTGAAGAATAATCTTTCCAATTTCGTTTATGCAATCTTCATTCTCCGCTCAATGGACAAACTTTCATTGGTGTTATTGTTGACATCTTGTTGATGAAATTAGCTCATTTTCACCCTGTTGAGAAGATATTATTAATAATTCAAGAGAGCAATACCGGATCACAATTAGCTGCCAAAACTCCAACTATACGAACGTTGATAATAAATTTAGGAATTCTCAGCCTAGCTAGCCTGGGATTTGTCACCCTGCTACCGGTTTGGGCGGTAGATATTCTCGAAGGAGATGCAGCCACAAATGGTTTTCTACATACTGCGCATGGTTTGGGCGCCCTCTCCGGAGCGTAATTGATCGCTGCAATCAGCCAAACTTACTCCAAAGGAAAACTCTTTATCATCACAACTTTTGTTATGTCAATTTTCTTGTTCCTGGCCTCTCTAACTAGGATCCTATCTACTTCTTTTATTGCTTACTCCGAACCGGATGGGGATTCATGGTGATAATCAAACTCAGCAACACCTTGGTTCAGACCTATGTGACCGACGATTTGCGCGGTCGCTTGATGGGGATGTTCACTTTCATGTTCTTTAGATTGATGTCATTAGGATCGTTAGTGAATCGAGCCATCGCTGACAAAATTAGTGAGCCGTTAACAATTCAGATTAATACCTTAATTCTGTTGGCCGCAGCAGTTATACTCGTCTTGTGATTTCCATATAACCGATCTCAAGCATAGATTCTCCAGCCACATTCAACTCAATCAAAATGAATAAAAAGAATATTAAAGATATATATTATCTAGATTATGTGGTTTTCAAAACCGGAAAAGCGTGTATAATCAATAATGCACTTACTAAGTTCTGCTTCGGATATGATCAGCGATCGGTCAGGCTTACGTAATCTGGCTGGTCTTTTTATTTCTCTTTTTACTAATTATTGGTTGATAGGGAAGCGACCAGGCTAATATTGGAAATCAAAATTCCCAAAATTGGAGAAAATTTATTATGTCAGATAACAACTTAAGCGTTGCCGACAATGTCGTCGTCAGCCTCGATTATGTTCTCACGATTGATGAAAACCATGAAATCGAACGATCGGAAAAAGATGCTCCATTAGAATACCTGCATGGCTTTAATAACATCATACCTGGTCTTGAGAATGAATTGAATGGGATGAAAATCGGAGATGAAAAGGATGTGATTGTTGAGCCCAGCCAGGGATATGGAAACCTGGATCCTGAAGGAATAACTGAATACTTACGAAACTCTTTTCCAAAGGAATTGAAGCTAGTTGTGGGTGAACCAATTATGATGCGCGACAGTGAGAGTGGCGATAGATTCCAGGCATTTGTGAAGGAAATCAGATCGGATGTCGTATTGTTGGATTTTAACCATCCTTTGGCTGGGGAAACACTACATTTTCATGTGAGAATTGCTGGATTACGCGAACCTACAAGTGAGGAGTTAGCCCATGGCCATGTTCATCAACCTGGACATGGACATTGATCTAAATCTTTAGTCCGACCCTGATGGAGAGCAAAAAATGAATATTTATTGTGGTAACTTGAATTGGCAGACGACGGAAGCTGACTTACAAGCTGCATTCGAGGCCTACGGTGAGGTGAGCTCGGTTACCATCATCAAGGACAAATATACCAGCCAATCACGTGGTTTTGGCTTTGTGGAGATGCCCAATGATGAAGAAGCCCAGGCAGCTATTGATGGCTTGAACGGGAAGGAGCTAGATGGCAGGACATTGAGAGTTGATCAAGCTCGACCACGCAGTGAATCCCGTAATTACGGCGGTGGGTTTTAATGCTTATCCAACTTCTTTCCACGCATTTTACATCAACTTTCTTTCATCAATCACAAACCCCTTAATACATTGTAATAAAAAACTCGTCTTGCGATCAAAATCAACTACAATATCGCGTTGGTTGAGATTGATAAATGGATATAGATTTGGGGGGGATCATATCAAATTCAATTTATAGATATCGAACCAGATATTGAATTCAAGACACCTGTTTATCAAGTATTATTAATTTCTTAGTATGTAAATATCAATTAATTTTGATTTTTATCTCTCGAGGAGTGTAACAATCGAGAGATAATTTCGTTATTTAATAAAATGATATCTTACAAAAATGCAAGGCATCAAAGGCCTTATCCTAAGTCGGGCGGGAACAATTCTTAACCGGAACCACATTGTCAAAACACGGCAAATTCAAGTAATCATTAATTATATTAATCGGACAAATTTTCGGAATAGATGAAATCTATTCAATATACATGAAACTCAGATTTCTATCAATTACTTTTCTTTTTGTCCTAGCTGCATGCTCTTCTCCTGGAGAATTTCAGTATTCTGAAATAGCAGGAAATGAGGAGGGCTTGTCTCAGACAAATCCCGAACCAATAATTCCAGAAGATAGTATTCCTGCAGCGACTAGTGATCAGGAAGAAAACACAACATCTTCACTAACTGCTGCCGCATTTGCCGGTCAATTTCAATCATTTTTCCTCGATCCAGGTAAAGTTAAAGTGATTGAAAGTCGGGAAGTTGAATGGTCTGATTCATGCCTTGGAATCGATCAACCCGGTGTGGAGTGCGTCCCCCAGGTCACCCAGGGTTATGAGATCACGCTTGAGGCAAACGGTCTCCAATTTGATTACCATGCTGACCAGAATGGCGGACAAGTGCAACCTGCAACGCTAGGTTTAATATGGACCAGGCAAGGTGGGGAGGAGAAGCAATGCGACAGATTGATAATTTACTTACCTGATATCGCTCACACTTTTTGGTGTAATTCAGGAGAAATGCACACTTCAACTTTCATCTTGCAAGAAATCCTGTCTAAGGAAGAATATGAGCAGTTCATGGATCTACTGAGATATTTTAATAAGAATTCAATTGATCAGTCAGCGGAGTTGGGTTCAGAACCATTGACAATTTCGCTCATATTTCATGGCCAAGGGAGCACCTCCCCTGAAATATCTGACCAGCAAATACTGCTCACAATGGCAGAGAATATCTTTTCGCGCATCTCCCACTGATCAATTTTCACACGTCATCTAACATCTAACCAAAATTTAATTGGTTGCAGTCAAATATTCATATTGTAAGTTTGGAGTTTAGTTTGTTTCAACTTTCAATTGATTGCGCGTAGAACTGTTTGGCAGTAATAATTTCAAAGACATCCGGGGGCAAAAAAAATCTGACAGGTCTTCCTTCCCTCAATCGGGCGCGGATTTCACTACCTGAAATTTCTATTAATGGGCAATCTATCCAAACAATTTTTTGTTGCAGTCCGGGGAAGAATTTTTCTATCTCAAGAAGATCATTACTGAAGCCGGGACGCTGCATCACTCCAATTTCACGACAAACAGCCAAGATATCGTGTGGATTTTTCCACTTGGAAAGATCATTTAGGGAATCACCCCCCATCAAGAAAATGATATCTGCACCTGCATTTTCTTGGCTGATTATTTGAAGTGTCTCATACGTGTAATGTGGTCCCGGGCGGTCGATATCCACCCTAGATATCTGGAAATCAGGATTATCATTCAATGCTGCATTTAGTAATTCGTAACGCTGCTGCCAAGGAGAAATCATTCGATCATTTTTGAGTGGAGAATTTGGAGTCAATACCCACAAGATGAAGTCAAGATCTAATTGATACAGCGCCTCATCGGCAAGGATCAAGTGTGCAAGATGAGGAGGGTCAAATGTCCCTCCAAAAACACCGATTCGTGACTGTTGTTGGGCCATCATCGTCAAATTGCACTTCTTTTCAAATTCTATTTATTCAGACCACTCGAGCTCGAACTCACCAATAAAAACAGTATCGCCTTCTTTAGCGCCTAATTCCCTAAGTTCATCCTCTATCCCAAGAGAAATTAATATTTGCTGAAACCTTCTCACAGACTGATCATACTCCCAATAAGTCATCGCTGCTGCCCGTTCTATCGCTTTACCTTTTACCCGCCAACCAGATTGCTCTTTAAGAATCCTGAAATCTTGTGGATCCGAGTCCAAACGATAAACAGGTAGCTCCTCAACTTCTAACGGACTAGGAATCTCGGAAAGTATTTTTACAACCTTGAATAACAGTTCGCGCAAATTTGTTTTTGCAAGGGCAGAGATATCGATCGGATCAGCGTATTTTCCTGCACCTTTTTGGACCAGTTGTCGCTTGATTTCAGGCCAACGATCTTGCACCTCAGGCATATCAATCTTATTGAAAGCGATTATTTGGGGTTTGTTTTCCAATTGTGGATCGAACAATGCTAACTCACTATTGATTTGAGCGTAATCCAGTAGTGGATCTTCAGCAAAGCCATCCAATACGTGTATTAATACGCTCGTTCTTTGGATATGGCGCAAAAATTCATGTCCCAAGCCAATGCCCATATGTGCCCCTTCTATCAATCCGGGAATATCTGCGAGAACAAGAGATAATTCATCGTCCAAAATCACCACTCCCAAGTTAGGTTCTAGAGTCGTGAATGGATACGAGGCAATTTTAGGTTTAGCATTGGTAACTGCGGCCAACAAAGTGGACTTTCCCGCGTTTGGAACACCAACGATTCCAACATCCGCGATCAATCGCAATTCGAGGCGTAAACACCGCTCCTTCGCAGGCTCTCCCTTCTCAGCAATTCTGGGGGTCTGGTTGCGCGAGTTCGCGAAGCGAGCATTCCCCCTTCCAGCTCTCCCACCACGACAAACAACAAATTTTTTCTCCGGAGAAATCAAGTCGGCCAAGAGATCCCCGGTCTCATCGTCATAAATAACAGTTCCTGGCGGGACATAGATAATAAGATCTTCGCCTGATCGACCTGTTTTGTTATTTCCCCCACCTCTCTTGCCGTCTTCTGCCTTGAATTTCTTTTGGTGTTGAAAAGTTGCTAGAGTATTTAGTGTCGATTTTACTTCCAAAATCACATCCCCACCTTTACCACCATCCCCACCATCCGGGCCACCTAGAGGCACATATTTTTCCCGCCGGAAGTGGACAATTCCGTCTCCTCCCTTGCCAGAAATTACATTAATCCGTGCTTCATCAATAAACATTTTTGACCAGCATCGAGGATAATTTTCCTAATAGCCTCGCTCGATTATACCAGTCTGGTGATCCTGTTTTCGAAATGATAGAAGTTCGTCCCAACTCAAATAGTACGGATGCTGTACAAAATTTGTGTTATTATTGTGTGGGTTTGCACAAATAGCAATTATCGAGGCAGAATTACCACAGTCAATCCTTAGGAGGCCTTATGCCAGAGAAAGTAATCCCGGACATTGTTGTTGGACGGTTGCCAATATACCTACGCGAACTTCAGCGGATGCTCGAAGAAAATCGCCGTGTCACCTCATCTCAGGAATTAGGTGAGAGGCTGGGGATTTCAGCAGCACAAATTCGCAAAGACCTGTCCCAATTTGGGGAATTTGGTAAGCAAGGAACTGGATATTCAATAGAGTTTCTTGCAGACCAGATCAGCCAGATATTAAAAGTCGATCGGGTCTGGGATATCGCAGTAGTTGGCGCAGGAGATATCGGTTCCGCGGTGGCGCGCTACCAGGGATTTTCAAACCGGGGATTGCGCGTGGCGATGATCTTCGACAATGACCCCGCGAAGGTCGGCTCGCAGGTGGGATCTTTTACTGTTAAAGACATAAAATCTATTGAAGAATCTATTCGCCAGGCAGATATTAAAGTGGCAATGATTGCAACTCCAGGCCAATCCGCCCAGGAAGTTGCCGATCAGCTAGTCTCGTCCGGTGTCAAAGCAATATTAAATTACGCGCCGATTAATCTCAATGTGCCTGAAGATGTCTGGGTTCAATACATCGATCCGGTTATTCACCTCCAACGGATGACTTATTACCTTTAAGCATACGTTTGCTTCCATAAGAATAAAATTCTAATAAAAAATCCCTGATATTGAACCAGGGACTCTTGTATTTACTGATTGAGGATAAAGAATTTCAAACCAAGGGCAAATTACGTTTAATTTTCGGATAGACATTCGGATCAAGTGCAATAGCAGCCCCTTCAGCGACACATGTCATTGGGTTATCCACTAGATAGGCAGGTACCCCCAATTCCTTGGTCATCAATCTATCGATCCCTGGTAACCCTGCCCCACCACCACAAATCGCTACTCCCCGGTCAATGATATCTGATACCAGTTCCGGAGGTGTTTTTTCCAATACTTTCCTGGCAGTTTCGACGAAACTCATCAACGGTTCAGTGAGCGCTTCAAGCACATCATCATTTGTCAGATTGAGGGGCTTGGGCAGGCCACTGACCTGATCTTGGGCCTGAATTTCAATACTTTTTTCTTCTTCCTGGCGAATTGCTGTTCCCAAACTGAGCTTAACCTGTTCAGCAGTTGCTGGGCCAATGATCAAGCCATATTTCTTACGGACATGGGAAACGATGGCTTCATCCAGGTGTATCCCACCAGCCCTGAGCGATTCGGCTGCGACGACACCATACATCGCCAGTACAGCAGCTTGTGTCGTACCCGCCCCCAGACAAAGCACCATGTTTCCTGAAGGTGTCCCAATTGGTAAATCCATGCCTAACGCAGCCGCTAACGGCTGCTGGACTAAATATGCTTCCCGGGTGCCAGCCTGCAGGATCGCTTCATGAACTGCGCGGCTTTCAACACTTGTCACCCCAAAAGGCACCGTTATCATCACCTTGGGACGGATAAAGCGACTCGCCCCACTTACTTTACGGATTAAATATTCGAGCAGTTTCTCGGTGATTTCGTAATCAGCGATAACACCATTCTGCATCGGACGAACAACTTCGATCGATTCAGGTACTCGGCCATACATGGTTTGAGCCTCTTCACCCACAGAAACGATCTTTTGTTCGTCGACTGCGATAGCCACAACCGTTGGTTCTTCTAAGACGACGTTATCCCCCGCTGCGATGCGAGTGTACATCGTCCCGAGATCAACCCCCAAATCTTTTGAAAAAACTGCCATCGCCTACTCAGTGTCAGTCTGGCTCATTGAAGGCATCCGGCTCCGCTTACCACCCCTGAACCTGCGTACCGCCTCAAGCCTTAAATTCGAACGTCTGAGTGCAGCTTCCAACTTTAAATATGCATCCGTATCTGCAGGTGGACCTTCCTTAAGCAGCTCTTCTGCTCTTTTCCTGGCTTCCTCAGCGCGGGCGATATCAATTTCGCCGACGTTTTCTGCGCTGTCTGCCAGTACAGTGATCAAATCTGGCTGCACTTCAATAACTCCCCCAGCGACCGTGAAGACTTCCTCTTCGCCTTTGATGCGGACTTTCAGGATGCCAAATTTTAAAGTTGAAAGGAGCGGCGCATGGTTGGGAAGTATGCCCATCTCACCCGCAACGCCAGGAACAACCACTATATCAGCATCCCCTTCCCATACAATCCGGTCTTGCGAAACAATTTCACATCGAATTGGCATTA
This sequence comes from Anaerolineales bacterium, assembly GCA_041558875.1. GTDB lineage: Bacteria > Chloroflexota > Anaerolineae > Anaerolineales > UBA4823 > PFL25. Next base: position 16,012 of record JBFFEL010000041.1, on the reverse strand, counting down.
AACCCTCTTACCCTGCTAGTTTTTCAGCCTTTTCCACAGCCTCATCTATCGCGCCAACCATCATGAAGGCCTGTTCAGGAAGATCATCATGCTCCCCATCCAGGATTTCTCTGAATCCTCGTACTGTCTCCTTTAGCGAGACATAGCGGCCTTCTAAACCAGTGAATTGTTGGGCGACGTACATTGGCTGTGAAAAGTAACGCTCAATTTTGCGCGCCCTTGAAACAATTAATTTATCATCCTCGCTCAATTCATCCACACCCAAGATGGCGATGATATCTTGCAAGTCTTTATAACGCTGGAGCACTTGCTGGACTTCTCTAGCGGTTGTATAGTGATCCTCACCGACAACCACGGGATCTAATATACGCGAGGTCGATGCAAGGGGATCGACTGCCGGATAAATTCCCTTTTCCACAATTGACCGTTCTAAAGCGATCGTTGCATCCAGGTGTGTGAAGGTTGCTACCGGTGCTGGATCGGAATAATCATCTGCAGGAACATAGACCGCCTGCATGGATGTGATTGAACCTTGCCGAGTAGAGGTGATTCTTTCCTGGAGCTCTCCCATCTCAGTAGCGAGTGTCGGTTGATATCCTACAGCGGAGGGCATACGACCAAGCAGTGCCGATACCTCAGATCCTGACATGCTGAAGCGGAAAATGTTGTCAATAAACAAAAGAACATCGCGACCCTGGTCGCGAAAATATTCTGACATACATAACGCAGACAAGGCAACCCGCAACCGCACACCAGAAGGCTCATTCATCTGGCCATAGACCATAACCGTGTCTTTCATCACACCAGATTCGAGCATTTCACGCAGCAGCTGGGTTCCCTCTCGAGTGCGCTCACCAACGCCAGCAAAAACTGAATTTCCTTGATGAACGGCAGCAATCGAGCGGATCAGCTCCATAATAATGATCGTCTTACCAACACCTGCACCACCAAAAATACCGGTCTTACCACCTTTGGTAAAAGGAGCAATCAAATCGACCACTTTCAAGCCAGTCTCAAATACTTCGACTCTGGTGGATTGTTCCACAAAGTCTGGCGCCGATCGGTGAATAGGATAGTAAATATCAGACTCAACAGGACCTTTTTCATCAATTGGCCGTCCCAAGACATCAAAGACTCTGCCTAAAGTTGTAGGCCCAACCGGAACCCGAATAGGGGCACCTGTTGCAACTGCAGGGACTCCTCGCGGTAATCCATCGGTTGAGTCCATGGCGAGGCATCTCACCCAGTTCTCTCCCAGGTGTTTCTCTACTTCCAAGACCAAGGGCTCATCATTCTCCCTTTGCACTTCGACTGCTTCGTAGATCTCCGGCAAGCTCTCGCTTGGAAATTCGACATCAACCACACCACCGAGCACTTGTACAACTCTACCTGTTGCTTCTGCCATAGTCTCTCTCCGTCATGTATTCCTTAATAATTTTTTGAAAAATAATGCTCTAATCTTAATTACCCTAATGCTTCTGCTCCGCCTGTAATGTCCAGCATTTCATTGGTGATTCCTTGCTGTCGGGCTTTGTTGTATTCAAGCTGTAAACCTGCCGCTAGATCGGTAGCGCTATCTGTGGCGTTCTTCATTGCCACCATGCGAGCCGCATGTTCGCTGGCCAATGATTCAAGGATCGCATGGTAAACCTGTAGGGCAGTGAAGCGCGGCACGATCTCGTCAAGGATTTCAGTCTGCCCAGGTTCATAAATATAAGACGGCGCAGCTCCGCGTTCAGCACGGGCAAAATCCTGCACACGATCAGCTTCTTCACCAATTTCGAGCGGCAGCAGCTTTTTAACAGTGGGTACCTGAGATACCATGTTGATGAAATCCGTATAAATCAGGTATACCTCATCAGTGTGACCTTCCAGGAATTCATCAACTGCCAAACGCCCAATCGCGGATACATCACCAAAGGTTGGCGCCGCCGGGAGCTGGCTGAATTCAGCGATAATATTTTCTCCCCGACGCGCCATCAGATCGCGCCCTTTGCGACCAACTGTGATATAGCGCACTGGTACCGGATAATCTCCAAATTGATTGATTGTGTAGCGGACGATATTGGTGGTGTATGGACCTGCAAGACCTCTATCACCAGTAACCAATACCACCACAACATTTGTGATCTCTTCGTGATGGGTTAACAATGGATGCAGGGTATCTCGTCCGGGTTGTTCAGCGATGTGTGTCAGAACCTGCCAGGCTTTCGTTGCATATGGACGAGTATGGGTAACCGCTTCCATTGCTTTGCGAACCTTACTGGCGCTAACAGCCTGCAACGCTCGCGTGACCTGAGCGATATTCTTAACGCTGCGAATTCGGAGCCGTACTTCTCTAGCTGATGCCATAGTTTTCTACTGCCAGGTATTGTTGAATGTTTTTATCGCCTCATGCAGAGCAGATTCAGTTTCTTCCGTGACCTGTTTCTTCTCGGCGATATCTTTTACCAAATCCGAATGTGAGGTCTCCAGATACCGCAGTATGCTTTCTTTCCAGGCCTGAACCCGTTCAATGGGGATATCATCCGCATAACCATTGGTGCCAGCGAACAAGAGGGTTACCTGGTTTTCCAGAGACACAGGCTCATATTGAGGCTGCTTGAGAATCTCCTGTAATTGTTGACCGCGTTTTAACTGGGCTTGAGTGGCTTTATCAAGATCTGAACCAAATTGAGCAAACGCAGCCAGTTCACGGAATGAAGCCATGTCCAGACGCAACCGGCTGGCGACCTGCTTCATGGCTTTCGTCTGCGCATCTCCACCAACTCTGGAAACAGACAAACCCACGTTGATCGCTGGTCGAATACCAGCATAGAACAGGTTGCTTTCAAGATAAATCTGTCCGTCGGTAATCGAGATCACATTTGTTGGAATATATGCAGAAACATCGCCGAGGAGAGTCTCAATGATAGGTAATGCTGTCAATGAACCGCCTGAGCCCTTGACCCTACTTACCTTGTAATCAGCCGAGTTGTCCATCTCCTCCAAGGTGGTTTCAGCTTCATGTTCCCCTAAAGGACCGCTGAAGATTTCCTTTTCTTTGACCTCATCCTGTTCGACTTCATCTCCGGGGATATCTTTGGGGACGATGACATACTTATCTGCCAGCTTTGCGGCTCTCTCGAGCAGACGAGAGTGCAGGTAAAACACGTCGCCAGGATAAGCTTCTCGTCCAGGTGGGCGGCGCAACAACAAAGAAACCTGCCGGTAAGCCCAGGCATGCTTAGAAAGGTCATCGTAAACAACCAGAGCATCGCGGCCAGTTTCCATGAATTCCTCGCCCATCGCACATCCAGCATAGGGCGCAATATACTGCAAAGCCGCAGGTTCACCCGCTGAAGCAACGACGACAATCGTATAATCCATCGCTCCATAGCGAGTAAGAACATCCACTGTGCGGGCAATGCCAGCCTTTTTCTGTCCGATTGCCACGTATATACAAAGCAGGTCCTTACCCTTTTGATTGATGATCGTATCGATCGTGATGGCTGTTTTTCCTGTCTGACGGTCACCGATTATCAACTCACGCTGACCCCTCCCGATAGGTGTCATCGCATCGATGGAGATCAAACCAGTTTGGACCGGCGTGTCAACATCTTTCCGGGATACAACTCCTGGGGCGATACGCTCAATTGGGCGATATCTTTCTGTTTTGATCGCTCCTTTGCCATCTATTGGTTGACCAAGTGCGTTCACAACCCGGCCGATGAGTGCATCCCCAACAGGCACCGAAGCAATCCGACCAGTAGAGTGAACAGACATGCCTTCATCAATGGCAGAATATTCACCCAAGATGATTACTCCCACGCTGTCACTTTCCAGGTTGAAAGCGATGCCCAAAACACCATTGGCGAACTGCACCAACTCCTGAGCCCGGACGGAAGAAAGACCATCAACGCGGGCAATTCCATCTCCTGCTTCAAGAACGGTGCCGACATCGGTGATCTCGAATTCTGGTTTATAAGAGTCAATTTGCTTCTGCAGGTCAGCGGTAATATTATTAATCAGATCTGTCATTATTCCTCCACAAAACTATGCGGTAAATTCTGCTACTATTTTGGCATCCAACCGTTTTAACACTTCAACCAACAATTGTACTGCGTTATCGTAATCACCCCGGTGGATGATCGAGCTATCTGAATGAATATGTCTGGCAGGCACCGTGAGTACGACGGTCGGGACACCCGTATTATGCAGGTGGATCGCGCCACCATCTGTCCCGCCACGCTCGACGTAAGATACCTGGAGCGGAATCTCCATTTCTTCTGCCGTGTCCATTAGAAAATTCCTCAACTTAATATTGGGAATCATGCGCGCGTCGTAAATCAACATCGATGGACCTTTACCTAGTTTCACGGACGATTCTTCTGGTTTTATACCAGGAACATCTCCTGCAATATCGGATTCCAGGATGATCGCTACGTCCGGATCAACCGCCCTGACACTCGTTGTTGCACCACGAACTCCCACTTCCTCTTGAACTGTAGCAACCCCAAAAATCGTGTTAGGATGCTCATTACTTTTCAGCTCTTCCAGGCTGGAAACGATTAATGCGACACCCACCCGATCATCAAAAGCTTTCGACAAATACGTGTTCCCATTCGCAAGAAGGACAAAATCCGCCCGTGGTATGACCGGATCGCCTGCTCGAACGCCAGCTTCTTCAACTTCTTCTTTGCTGGTCGCGCCGATGTCAATATACATTTCCTTTCTCTTGATAACCTTATTGCGCTGGTCAGCAGGCAGCAAATAAGGAGGTTTAGCGCCAATGACACCGACAACTTCACCTTGACGAGTGTTGATCACAACTCGCTGGCCAAGAAGCACCTGGTCAAACCATCCGCCTAAAGGTAAGAAGTGGATAAATCCTTCTTTAGTAATATGCTTGACCATGAAGCCGATCTCATCCATGTGACCCGCAAGCATTACTTTTGGTGTTTCCGAAGATCCCTCCACCTTGCAGATAACACTGCCAATTTTGTCTTGAGAAATTTCTCCCAGAGTTTCAAAACGTTTGCGGATGATAGCTCTCACCCGTCCTTCATACCCAGGAATTCCATTTGCTTCAGTAAGCTCTTTCAGCAATTCCATTGTGGGATCGGCCATAATTAATTGAAATTTCCTTTCGGGAATGAAATTAAACTTTTGCTACCAACTAATGTTCCAAATTCCCGTAACTCGTCTTTACGCGTTAAGCACAGGGGCAGGTAAGTCCCTTGCAATCGGACGAGTATTTCAGCTTCCCGCTTGCTGTTGTAGACGAAAAAATCAAACGTGGACCAGGATACAGCCTTGGCTTTATCCAAGCGGTCAAATGATACCTGAAAGCGTCCATATTGTCTAGTTATTCACAAATATCATTCACTTTGATCCCCCTGGCTCACGTTCTCCGGCCAATGGGCCCGGGCGTCTTTGCCCAACTCCCGGGATCGCTCGTATGCAGCCCACACTGCTCGGGATATTGCTGTTCTGAAGCCGGCTTTTTCAAGGTAATAAAGTGCTGCAGCTGACGTGCCCCCAGGAGAGGTCACCTGGTTGCGCAATCGCGCCAAATGAACAGGATCGGTCGTACGAGCATAGTAATCTACTGAACCTCGCACTGTTTGGGCGACCAGCTGTTCTGCCACCCTACGAGGAAATCCAAGATGGACACCAGCATCAACCATCGCCTCCATGAACAGGAAAACATATGCCGGTCCGGTTCCTGAGAGCGCAGTGGCCATATTCAAATAGTACTCTTCTTCCAGGAAAATCTCATCGCCAAGGGCGGACAAAATTTGTCGGGCAATGCCTATTTGTTCTTCAGTTACCGAAGGCGCTGCTGTCCAAACCGTGATCCCTTCACCAATCTGAGCGGGTGTGTTTGGCATTGCGCGAACAACCGAATTGTGCTCCAGTATTCCGCTTATCTTGGCGATTGGAGCACCAGCCACAATCGATAATACGAGTGCTTCTTTCTTTACCGCACCCCGCATCCCTGACAACACCACATCCAGCCGCTGTGGTTTTACCGCCAGTACGATAACATCAGCCTCATTCGTAGATGCTGCGTTATCCGTTGATGTATTAATCCCATACTTTGATCGCAGTTCTTCTCCCCTTTCGATCCTGGGACCGGAGGCCAGCAAGCTTGACGGTTTGGCGACCTCCTGGCGGATTAATCCGGCGATCATGGCTTCAGCCATTACACCAGGTCCAATAAAGGTAATTTTGCTTTTATCTTCCAACGACTACCTCCACTCAGTCACGAAAAGTAGGCCAGCGCCAGGCGTAAGCGACTTTCGACATCCTGCGGTGCATCCTTGGGGATGGATTGCAGGGCAGCCTGGGCTTCGACAACACTGTAACCAAGGGCTACCAAAGCGCTTAATACCTCGCTATCCACTTCACTCATCGCTGCGATGGGCTCAAAGCCCTCTTCCTTGGTGATCTTGTCCTGCAAACTGAATACAATTTTCTGCGCGGTTTTTTTGCCCACACCGGGAACGCGGCTGAACACTTCCGCTTGATCAGTCACGATGGCCCGGCGGATAGACTCTGGATCCAAACTGGATAAGATCGTCACCGCCAAACGCGGGCCAATACCGCTTACCCCAAGCAATAAAACGAAATAATCACGACCCTCAATGGTTTCAAATCCATATAACGCCAAAGCATCCTGTCTGACAATCAGGTATGTGTGTAAAAATATTTGTCCTCCCGGTGAAACCTGATCTACAAGTGGATCAGGCACGTAGACCAGCAGGCCAAATCCGCCCACTTCAACGACCAGACTGCCTTCACCAACTTGACTAACACTCCCGCTTAATGATGAAATCACGCAGCACCTTCCCACCACCTTAGGATTCTCAACGCACGTAGTGTATTCCAACGACTGGGTTTGCCTGCTGGCTCCATATCGAAATAAACCCTTCCGGATGGTCCCCGCATCATAACCCATTTTCCATCAGATTTGCGCTTCTTTTTTAGCAGATCAATCCCATCTAAGAACCGTTCGTCTTTATCGTGTTTTTCAAACAACCTTTGAATCTCCGGATTAGAATAATTAAAATCTTGCCTTGCTCGCCATTTGTAATAGTCTTGAAAATAATCCAATGCTTTCACGAAATCAAAAAACCATCGGGGAGGGAATGGCATTCTCAGCATGCGATCATGGACGATTTCGCCGGTCTTATCTGAGCGGAATAAGCGGTGCTGCAGTAAAAACTCGTGCCCCTTCAAACGGGACACCTCAACATCGATTCTGGGTTCTTTATGCATTTTCTGGTATTCGTGAAGACCTTCCAGCGCCATCAGCGTTGTATGGAATGAACTGTGCTGATCGCCGAGGTAATCCTGGCAGTTCCAGCCCCAATCGGCCATTTGCCTCATCAGGAGATGATCAGCAAGATCGTCAATTCTCTGGTCTGGATAGCGGAAATACGCCAGCACAGATAAAACCAAGCCGGTAATACATGCCTCACTCTGTTTATGTGATTTGGCATAATTGATGCCTCCATCACGATAAAATCCACGCGCTAATAAAAGTCGGCAGCCCAATTGAGCCTGTTCATTTTCCACAGGGAGACCCAGGCGTCTCAAGGCCAGCATCGTGTAGGTTGTCGAAATCCATTTCGGGCTGTAAATCCCTCCTCCCCAGAGCCCATCTGGTTCCTGGTAGGATAGATATCGTGCCCCCCATCCGCTTTGGGCGACTTTTTCTCGCTCGATTTCAATTAGGTGATCCTGTTCATCCAAGAAGTCGCGCATCACCTGCCAGCGGATAGCGGGATCACCACCCATGAGCCAGCTGATTATTTCATGGTCTTGGATAGTTTCTAGCCTCCAATCTACGGCATCGACTATACGCACAAAACCGAATTTCCTCTACTTGCTGTCATAATCGACCCTATCACATTATGAATTATCACTCAGGAAGCGTATTCTAGCGCTGTGCAGATGGCATATCGCCACCGCTAACGCATCTGCGGCATCATCAGGTTGTGGCATCTGATCCAGTTCAAGCAAAGCCTGAACCATTGATTGGACCTGATGTTTATCTGCCCCGCCATAGCCTGCAACAGCTTGCTTAACTTCATTCGGGCTGTATTCCGATATATCAACACCCGCCTCGGCGAGCGCCAGCAGCGCAATGCCACGCGCTTGACCAACGGATAAGGCTGTGCGAACATTTCTCGCAAAAAACAACTTCTCCACCGCCCCGCTTTGAGGTTGGTGGAGATCGATGATCTTCTTCAGTTCTTTATAAAGTTGGACCAGTCTCCGCGGCATTGAGTCGCGAGCGGATGTTTCTATCACCCCGTAATCGATAACTGTCAGACTACCGTCTTCTTCTTCTTTGAGAACTCCATATCCAGTGATCGCTGTCCCCGGATCTATGCCGATCGCCAGCATTTGCCTGTCAGGCTGTTTCTAATTCTTGTATTGCTTCATCTGTGATGCGCAAATTTGAATACACGTTTTGCACATCTTCAAGCTCTTCTAATGCTTCAACCACTCTCAGCACTTGAGCTGTATCAGATGGATTCAAATCGATCTCATTCTTGGGAAACATGCGTAGCCCGGCTTCGTCGGTTTCAATTTTCGCGGCTTCGATTTCGTCGTTGATGGCTTTAAAATTGTCGACCTCACCAATAATTTCAACCACGCCATCATCAAAGGTCACATCGTCCGCCCCACCTTCAACCGCCAACTCAAATATCTGGTCTTCTTCATGGTCAGCCAATGAAAATGAGAAATATGCCTTGCGATCGAACTGCCATCCGACCGATCCGGTTTCGCCCATGCTTCCCCCGAACCGGGTCAAAGTATGCCTGATCTCAGCAACTGCCCGGTTGCGATTATCTGTCACACACTCAATCAACATCGCTACACCATGTGGTGCGTACCCTTCGTACATGACTTCTTCGATTTGAACGCCACCATCTTTGCCTTCACCAGTACCCTTCAGAATGGCCCGCTCAATATTATCCTTGGGCATGTTATTCGCCCTGGCGCGATCGATAGCCAATCTTAACCGAAAGTTCGCATCCGGATCACCACCGCCCTGGCGCGCAGCAATAGATATCTCGCGGGCTAAGCGGGTGAAAAGCTGCCCCCTTTTCGCATCCGCGGCGCCTTTCTTACGTTTGATTGTCGACCATTTTGAATGACCAGACATTGGCCTACTCCTGCATGGGGATTGAAATGAATATTCGAAATTATACCATGCGCACTTAATTCAGCCTGTTTCGGGATTTCGGTGATTTAGTCAAATAACTATTAATCACTGCCGGATTTGCGGAGTGCTTCCGCCTGGAAAAACAGGTTTTCGGGTGGAGTTTGATCCGGGATCTCACAGCCTGCGGCACTAAAATAATTCTCTCCCCCTTGACTTTGACAATCCAGAACCGCTGCTTTCACCTCGGCCGGAGTTCCCTGCAACATGACAGATACTGGATCAAAATTACCGCAAAGGGCAGCAGAACCAGCAAAAGCTTCCCTTGCCTGGTTAATGTCAACCATCCAATCAATATCGATAATATCCGCCTGGCATTGCGTCATCGCTTCCAAAAGGTGAGTCGTATCCCCACAAATGTGTAACCTCGTCACCCCTCCAGCCTCGTGCACTGCCTCAAAAATGCGTTTCTCATAAGGTTGAGCAAATTCCCGGTACATTTTCGGAGATATTTGAGAAGCGATCGCATCTCCTAATCCAACAATATCTGCCCCGGCTTCTACTTGTGCGGTAGCAAATTTGATCTCCACCTCTACGATCTGCTCAAGCAATTCACGCACCCATTCCGGGCGAATCGTGAGATCAAGCATCAGGTCGTGGACGCCCCTCAAATCTGCAGCTTCCGCCAGGGCACCTTCGACCCACCCCATGACCGGCACCTGACCACCCTGTCGTTCTCGTAAATAGTGAATAGCTGCCAACCTGTCGCTCATCCGCCGACCTGATCCAGGATCAGGCGATTTGAGCTGCGCTAAATCTTTTGGATTGGCGATGAGGGGTTCTTTGGCAAGAGGTAAATCGTCCTCTGGAAAGGTGATTTTCAAACCAAAATCAGCTGCCTCCCGGTACGGATCAGAGATGACCTGGAGGATATCCAGCTCAAAGGCTTCTTGAACCGCAAGATTGGCTTCCGCTAGTACTCTGTAATCCTGATAATACCTTGACAAGGGTTGATTAATGAAATGCGCCGCAAAGGTCATCATGATATTGAAGTTTGGTGTCCGGTCGACCGGCTCACCTCCTAAGCGACGCTTAAAACGTTCGTATGAAGTTAATTCTGGCACTGGCCGGCTTATTCATCGCCGCGAATGAAGGCCTCTGTCATCTCCCGGGCGATGTCATCTCGAAACTGCTTTGGTGGGGTCTTCATCAAATACGAAGATGGCCCAATCAGCGGACCAGAAATGCCGCGATCAAGTGCAATCTTGGCACAGCGCACAGCATCAATGATCACGCCAGCCGAATTTGGCGAGTCCCAGACTTCGAGCTTTGTCTCGAGGTTCAAGGGTACATTGCCAAAGGTAGTGCCTTCCATGCGAACATGGCACCATTTGCGGTCGGTGAGCCAGGGCACGTAATCACTCGGCCCGACATGCACATCTTCCTTGGGAAGATCGTACGGCAGCATGCTGGTGACCGCGTTCGTCTTGGAAATCTTCTTCGATTCCAACCTCTCCCGCTCCAGCATGTTGAGAAAATCCGTGTTGCCGCCAAAATTCAGCTGGTAAGTATGGTCCAGCTGAACGCCCCGGTCTACGAACAGGCTGGTCAGCACGCGATGCATGATCGTGGCGCCGACCTGGCTTTTGACGTCATCACCGATAATCGGCAGCCCGGCATCCTTGAAGCGCGGGGACCAGTATTCAGAACTGGCGATGAACACCGGGATCGCATTGATAAAAGCACAGCCCGCTTCAATTACCTGCTCAACATACCACTTGGTGGCCATTTCTGAGCCGACGGGCAAGAAATTCACCACTATGTCAGTCTTGGTATCCTTCAAGATACCAATCAGGTCCGCCGTCGGTCCGGGCGCCTTCTTGACAATTTCCAACAGGTACTTCCCCAATCCATCGTGAGTCATGCCACGCGAAACCGGTACACTCATGTGAGGAACTTCCGCGAATTTTACTGTGTTGTTGGGGAAAGCAAAGATCGCTTCCGAAAGGTCCTTGCCAACCTTGGTGTCCACCACATCGAACGCGGCTGTAAATTCTACGTCGCGGATATGGTATCCCCCGAGTGTATTGTGCATCAAACCGGGTACGAATTCGTCCTCTTGCGCGTTTTTGTAAAATTCCACTCCTTGAACCAGCGCAGATGTACAGTTTCCCACGCCGATGATCGCCACCCGCACCTTACCGTTGTCTGTCATTAGCCTCTCCTGATTTTTTTGAAGTTGGATGGAGGATGATTTCTCCACTCCAGAATATTTTAAGCAATGGTTTCAGGTTAAAAACCCAAACAATTATACATGGTTTAAGGGGTTGAACCAGCCAATCCCTGGAGACATTGCACAAATACTTGTGCTGGATATTTCCTGGCAAAAAGATTCTAATACCACTCGATCCCCATATTCCTTGTCAAGGGGTAAGCACTGGATTATAATCTCAACGTTCGGGGCGTAGCTCAGTCCGGCTAGAGTGCACGGTTCGGGTCCGTGAGGTCGCCGGTTCAAATCCGGCCGCCCCGACTTGCATTAATGAATTATTCCTGCTGATAAGGCAGGTTTTTTTCATTGGGAATCGGTGAAATATGAAACCCCCAGAGCAAGGGCTCTGAGAGCTAGTGTGGTTAAGGATTCGATGAATAACTACAATTTTTTTGGATGTATCTCGCATGAAACCAGGTTGGGCAGTAATTCGAACCCCTGGAGACAGTGAGGATGATGTTATTTATTGAACAAATGAGACTGGTGATTAAATTCAATCTGGCAGCAAGACTTCTAAATGGGCAGAAGCACCATCAGCCATAAGATCACGCTGCAACCGAGTGGGACTCTTAAATAAATCGATCGAAGCCCTCTGATCCACCATATGACGCGCCAATAATTCCATCGCCGCTCTTGGATCGTTGATATGTTCGGCATAAATCACCCGATCTTCATTTTCTGCCGCTAATCCCTCCTCTTCATAAAGCAGGCGCTGAAAATACTGAAGAGTCGTCTCGCGATAACGACCCTGGTGGGCAGCGCAGACAACCACATGGAGATTCTCCCAAATATCTTCGCCAACCCGGTCTCTCCAATTCATAACTGTCTCATGCAGGGTATTAATCTCCAATTCAGCCCCCAGTGCTGCGCCTTCCAGGTACAAGGGAGCGCTCAGATCACAGAATTCCTTGACCTTTTCTTCTTCTACCTTACCAGCAGCCAAGACCCAACTGATCATGTCCCGTGCGCTTTCCAAAATCAGGCGTTGGGAATTTACATACTTCATTGGAAGAGGATCGAATTCCAAGTATTTTAATCCCCGCTCAATTAACTGTCTCTGGCGCTCAAGAGTTTCTTGAATATCAGGTCTTAAAGGTCCAAACCCGTTATCCGTTAAGGTTACATACACCCCAAAGGATACATGTCCTATGCCTTTTACTTGGTGGTAGAGCTTGGGGATGACATTGATCTTTTCTTCTTTGCCGTTATGATAAAGGATCACTTCCTCATGGAACATGATGATAACCGGCGTGTGCTCTTTTCCCAATGACTCATATGTCCTATGGATCAAATTATTGTAGCTCTCATGAAATGCACGGTTTAAATTCGTAATAGCATCTTCATATTTATCGTAAGATTCGATTGCTTCGAATTTTTCCTTGGTGAAAGGGTTACAATTTTCTGGGATCGTTATTTCCATTTGATTCTCCATTTTCAAAGTGTTTAACTGCGCTTTCAACTGCAGTTGTTCAACAGCAAGTCACGGGAATTTTTCTTCGTATAGAAGGTGAGACCTGGTTTCAATCAAGGCCCCCAATTAATTACCTGTTTCTTCGTTCATTAGGATCAAAATTATAACTCAAATTATTACTATTCTTGTCATAATTCCCCTTAAGTAATGATAGTTGTTCAGATTCAATGCTGGCCTGTATCCCAACTTCAATCGTTTATAATCACACATAGATATCATTTGGCAGCATGCAAAGGAAAACGATGATGGATTACAAATTACCTTATTATGATTGGACCATGGCCTCCGTTCTGATGAATGAAGTAGGTAAGAAATTACAGGCTGAACATGGTGAGCATCCTTTGACCAAAGGGGAGATCGAAGCCGAGATCGTAAGCTATGGGATATACAAACCGCAGAGCCTGTTTCCCTCGGATTATTGCTACAACCTGATCAATCGAGACCAGGGATCATTCCGCTTTCATTTATTCATTTGGATAAAACGGGGACATTATATTCATGTAGGCCCATATTATCCCTACACCGGACCAATCAAATGGAAGGGAAACACCGTCGGGGAATGGAAACATGGGGAATATGTTTTGTGGGAAGATCCCCGTAATTAGAAATTCACTTGTTTATCCCCACAGATAAATAAAACTCGACATGATCCTGCCATTGAATTCACTGCAAGTCAACCTTGACAACTCAGGGGGCAAGGGGGCAAATCTAAGCAAATTGATCAATGCAGGATTTTCAGTCCCAGATGGATTTATCCTAACGACTGAGGCTTACAATAGCTATATTGAAGCAAACAATTTGGGAGATAGGATTTTCGAACGAATTAATGCGATCCATTCGCTGGATGCCTCCCAAATTGAGGAAGCCTCAAAAGAAATTCGCTCCTGGTTCTCACCTTCCAAAATCCCTCAAACCATCACCAACCAAGTGACAGAGGCATACAACTTGCTTGGGGAACCAGCGGTCGCTGTCCGCTCTTCAGCAACAGCTGAGGACCTGCCGGAGTTATCTTTCGCGGGACAGCAAGACACATTTTTGAACATCATTGGAACAGAGGCTCTTCTTAAAGCGGTGACAGTCTGCTGGAGCAGTTTATGGACAGTCAGAGCGATCAGCTACCGCGGTAGAAATAACATCCCTCACTCAGATATATCCCTGGCAGTGATTATACAAATAATGGTGCCATCCGAATCCTCGGGGATCATGTTCACCGCGAATCCACTGACTGGATCACGTCTTGAATTGGTGATTGATGCCACGCTTGGTTTGGGAGAAGCACTCGTTTCTGGATATGTTGAGCCTGATCACTACCTAGTCGACCTAGAACAAAGAAAAATAATATCAAAGACTATCGGATCAAAAAAAATCACGACACAAAGCAAATCTGGGGGAGGTGTCCTGACTAGTGAAAGCAAGTCACAAGGGCAACAGGCCATCCCAGATGAAACCATTCTCTCACTGGCCGATCAAGGAGTGAAGATCAACGATTTATACCAATTTCCTCAAGACATCGAATGGGGATTCGCTGGAGGGAAGATTCATCTACTTCAATCTCGTCCAATCACCTCATTATTCCCCATTCCAGCTGGAATGGATCCATCTCCAGTGCGGGTAATGATCTCGTTCGCATCAATACAAGGAATTATGGAACCATTGACTCCTTTAGGTCAGGATGCGATCCGATTAATCTTCGCTGGAGCAGGAAGCCTGGTTGGTTATCAAGTGACACACGAGACCCAGGGTGTTTTCAAGATCGCCGGTGAACGGTTGTGGGCAGACATTACTGCTGTTATTCGACACCCTATTGGCTCGCGAGCTGTCCTCAGGTTTTTATCAGTCGTAGATCAATCAGTCATGGAAAAATTAACCGTATTAAAGGACGACCCAGGTTTGGATTTTGGGCAAGGAAGACTGCGATTTTCGACCTTCAAACGTCTGGCTCAGTTTTTCTTCCCATTATGGAAAAGAATCTTTAGCTATATAAAGTCACCTCGGGGTGTGGCTGACCAAATTCACCAGGCCAGCCAGGCAGAGATTGCCAGGATCAAAGATGAATATTCTAATTCAATTGAACCTTCCCAAAAATTAAATGATAGCGTGATTCTTTTGCATGAGATATACAATGCATTTCCTTTTGCTGTGCCTCAAATCGCCTCCGGTACCGCAGCTGGATTGATCCCCTTTTTCTTGCTGAACAAGATTTCCACACAATTGACCGGCAACAACGATCTAAGTCTAGAAATCACCAGAGGCCTCCCGAACAATGTAACGACTGAAATGGATCTCTCTTTATGGGCTGCAGCGAAAGCTATCCGGTCAGATCAGGCAGCTTATCAACATTTGATTGACGATAATCCTGAAAACTTGGCAAAGGATTTCTTAGAAAAACAGCTCCCAGAGTCCGCCCAATCCGAGGTCGCCAAATTTCTCGCCACATATGGTATGCGCGGTCTGGGAGAAATCGACATCGGTCGTAAACGCTGGCGAGAGGATCCCACCTATATCTTCGAAGTCATTTCGGGCTACTTGCAAATTGAAGATGAGAAACTCGCTCCTGACGTTGTCTTCAAAATGGGAGAACAAGCTGCAAAAGAAGCCATCCAGAAGCTGCAACAAATCGCGAAATCTACTTTCGCCGGTCGGGTGAAAGCCGCCATAATAGGAAAGCTGGCTCTGCGGGTGCGGGAGCTGGCTGGATTAAGGGAAAGCCCCAAATTCCACATCATCCAGTTATTTGGAATCATACGTCTGGCGCTGCTCGATAGCGGTGAGGAATTAGTTGCCAGGGGAAAAATAGAATCAGCGCAGGATCTCTTTTTTCTCTATCTGAATGAGCTGGAATTACTGGCAAACGATGAGGACCGGGATTGGAAGGGATTAATTGCTGAACGTCGAGAGATATATGCGTGCGAATTAAGCAGAAAACAGATCCCCAGGCTGCTGCTGAGTGATGGAAGGGCATTTTATGAAGGAATGGAAAGTATCGAAGGGGATGATAATAAGTTGGTTGGCAATCCTGTCTCTCCAGGGACAGCCCAAGGCCGGGTTAGAGTAGTGGTTGATCCAACCGATGCAAACCTCTCACCCGGAGAAATTATGGTTTGTCCGG
>JBFFEL010000040.1:0-30101 GCA_041558875.1 Anaerolineales bacterium | reverse complement strand
GGACCTGCTCGAAGAAGTCACCAACCTGGTAGAAGCGCCATTTGCGGTTCGTGGATCGTTTGCTGAGGCCCATTTAGAACTACCAAAGGAAGTGCTGATTTCGGTGATGAAGAAGCACCAGCGCTACTTCCCAGTGGAAAAAAATGGACAGCTGCTGCCTTATTTTATTGCCGTCACCAACCGGGGCGAAAAGAGGGACGATCCTTACCTGGATCTGGTAGTTGAAGGAAACGAGCACGTGATTCGTGCCAGATTCGAGGATGCAGCATTTTTTATTACCGAGGATGTAAAGATACCCCTGGAAGATTATCTTCCACAGTTGGACACCTTGACTTTCCAGGCGGATTTAGGCTCGATGCTGGCCAAGACTGAGCGAGTCAGGGAATTAGTGGTGGATCTTGCTCCACAAATTGGGCTTAAGCCGGAACAGGTTGAGATCGCTCGCCGAGCTGCGCAGCTCTGCAAGGCTGATCTGGTTACCCACATGGTGGTGGAGATGACTTCCTTGCAGGGAATTATGGGCCGCTATTACGCGCTAGAATCGGGCGAGCCCGAACCAGTAGCGGAGGCGATCTTTGAGCACTACCTGCCGCGCTCAGCCGGTGATGCTTTTCCGGAATCATTGCCGGGTATGGCAGTTGGTCTGGCAGATAGATTAGATACCCTGGCAGGATTATTCGCCATCGGATTAACACCCACGGGCACAAAGGATCCTTTCGGACTGCGACGGGCTGCGCTTGGTATCGTGGGCAATTTGACCGAGTGGGACCTGGATTTTGATCTGCGGTCTGCCCTCCAGGCGGCTGGAGCGCGATTGCAGAGGGATTTCAGCCAGGAAAGTCGGGAGGATTGCCTGAAATTCATCATTGAGCGGCAGCGAAACCTGCTGCTCGAAGGTGGGGGGGCATATGACGTGGTGGATGCAGTACTGGCAGCTCAGGGTCATAATCCAAGCCGTGCCGTACATGCTGTAAAGGCATTAAGCTCTTGGGTGGCCCGCGCCGATTGGAACGAAATCCTTCCCGCATATGCCCGCTGTGTGCGCATCACCCGCGACCTCGGTGATGTTTTCCCAGTTGATGAGGGTCAATTCGAAGAACCCGCAGAGACTAAATTGTATGAAGCATTAACGCTTGCAGAAGGTAAACCCCGCTCCCCAGGTTCTGTGGATGATTTCTTAAACGCCTTTATCCCGCTGATCCCGGATATCAACGAGTTTTTCGATCGGGTGCTGGTGATGGTCGACGATGAAAAAGTACGTCAAAACCGCTTGGGTATCCTGCAGCGGATCGCGGCCTTGGCGCACGGCGTGGTTGATATGTCCCGTTTGGAGGGGTTTTAAAGGAAACGGAGATTACAAATCTCCTGCGAGCATTTCTTTCCTCCGCTCAAGCATCTCTCCACCGCTCAAGCTTGCCCTGCAGTAGGACCTGCGGGACAAGATTTGTAATCCGGCATTTAAAGTGAAATGGCGGTTCTTCTACAAATCGATCATTCTGGGATTAGTGTTCTGATTGGATATCATCCATGTAGGCCTTGATGGTGGGGATCGAGTTCAACTTCTCGTAAAAGAAATTATTGACGATATTGATCACATGTTCGCGAGCTGCTTCGGACTCCGCAGATAGGCGTTCTGTGGAATCCTGGCGGGTCAGGCTGTCACGCAGGGTTAATAAGCGACGCACGATTTCAGTTTCTTGATCGCCTTCTAAGGCGTCAATGACAGAATAAATCAGCTGATCCGTATGGGCTATAACTGTCTCCAGGGGGATTTCCGATCCTGGAGCGAAACTATCATCAATCGTCCGGATCAGGGACCAGACCTGGTAGAGCATGGTGGTGGGTTCATCGAAAAGCTCGCGCAGATATGCAGCCTCTTCGTAACGCCCGGTCAGGCGGAAGACGTTGTACATCCGTTTGGCGGCTTTCCCATAATTAATGTCCTTGGTTATATATTTGTTGACCTCATTTTCAAGTTGGGCGACATACTCATCCAGCACATCTGGAGAGGCGTGCTTCATCAGCTTGGAAAAGATGGGTACCGATTCGGCTTCCAGGTAAACCTCCTGGAAGTATGCGTCCAGGTAATTATCAAGCGGGGTGATGCTGCCATCTGGCGCTTCCCAGGTGACGTCCAGCATATTGCTGGCGTTGGCCAGTTTCCCCCTGGCAGGATCAGCGATCACCCAATCCAGTTTGCACCACCCAGGATCGGCGGCAGCTGCATCCCACAAGATCTCCGTTTGAGTGCCATCCGGGCGGAAGCCTTCGATTTTCCCGGCTTGAATCTCCGGCGCAGACCATGAAATTGGTGATCCTTTTTTCAATTGATCATCACCCTTGACCAAATCAAAGGGGTAAGTGCCCATTTTAACTTCGATCAACTGCCAGGTTGGCCCTTTTAACGTCCCGAGCGCTTTGTCGCGCATAATCCTGGCCAGAATCTGGCAGGCTTCCTCCCGGGTATCGGCGATAATGTTGACCCGTTCGAAATAATCACAATCTCCAGGAAAGGTCTGGATCTTCGATTGGGCGGATGAACCCGATAATGCCAACGCTGTTTCCACCACACCAGGTTCATCCTTGAATTCGACCAGGCGGCCAATTGCTCGGAAGCGGGCCAGCTCGGTGGGGCTGAAATCCAGCATTACGATTTTGTGTCCAAATACCCCCGTATCCAAATCCAACGAAATCTCTGACTCGGAATCGGCTGCCATTGCGGACAACCACTGCAAAGCCTCCGACTCGCTGATCTCCACGCCAAGCTGTTGCGCTGATTTGATGATTAGTTTTAGTTCCATTGAAGCTTTGGCCGATTGGTTTTCGTTCATGTCCTTATTCTCCTATTAAAAATCTGTGGAATTAGGTTATACCAATCATTAATACGCTTTACCGGATGGCATGTTACAGTGTTAAACTTTTCTGATTTGGCGATAAAGCCCGGTAAATATTCTTGCCTGGTCAATTGCATCCTCGAGCGCGTTATGACTTATCTGGCGCCCTTCAAGATATTTAATTGATACATTCTGCATCGAGGTCTCTTTCCATGTAGAGCCAGCGTAACCCATGTAGAGAGCCTTGATGTCCAAGGCGGCATGCCCGAATGGATTGTGCCCCAGGAAACGGTGAAAATAATCGTTGATGAACATCCAATCGAAGGGGGCGTTGAATGCTACGAACAACGGCAGCCTACCTGCAGGGAGGATGCTATCCAGCCATAATTTAAATCTGGCCATCGCTTTGGCGGGTGGTATCCCTTGCTTTTTCAACTCATCGATTGCTAGACCATGGATTTCAAAAGCTTCCGGCAGCATTAGATCGTTTATTGGTTGCAGCTCGACGTAAAAGGAATGCTCAGGTTGTGATACCAGGCAAGCACCGATGGAGAGCAACGAGTATTGGCTGGGATTTGGTCCAGCGGTCTCTACATCCACAGAAATATAAGCTTCGTCAAAATTAGCGGTGTTCATCATAGAGATAATTATAATTGTTTCAATTTTGGAAGAAGAATTTCATTTCGCGTAACAATTTCCTTCCCGGGACGATAAATTGTATAGTATGCGGATTTGTCGGCTGGTTATAGTTGCGGGATGAGCCAGCATGCAACTGGTATAATTGAACCCCGCTTAAAGCCGGCAGCGTTTGAAAGCTTTTGCTCAGCAACAGGTGCGAAACCTCTTACCGGTAAGGGGTGTTAAAGAATAAGAGTCAAGGTTTACGAAGTTCAGGCTAAAAATGTCAACTATAGATGAGATCAAAGCCCGAGTTGATATCGTTGATCTAGTTTCTGAGACGGTCCAGCTGCGCCGGTCGGGTAAAAACTATACGGGTTTCTGCCCTTTTCACACCAATACCCGCACACCAGCTTTTGTTGTCTTCCCAGAGACCGGCACCTGGCGATGTTTTGGCCAATGCAACGAAGGGGGTGATATTTTCGGTTTCGTAATGAAAAAAGAAGGCTGGGATTTCAGCGAAGCATTACGAAATCTGGCAGATCGAGCTGGCGTTGAACTGAAACCCCTCACGCCACAAGAACAGGAAGCGCTCGAAGAGCACGATCACCTGAGGGAATTGTTGGAGGAGGCAGTTGCCTTTTACCGGCATAATTTACTGCATACCTCAGCCGGAAAACCTGTCTTAGAATACCTCCACCAAAAACGGGGATTAACTGATGAGACGATCGAGACCTTTGGCCTGGGTTATGCGCCCAACGCCTGGGAGGCTGGCCTCAAGCACTTCCTTGAAAAAGGTTACAGCCAGGAGGATTTGATCGCCTGCGGTCTGCTCTCAGAACGTCAGGATAACCAGGAGGCGAATCAATCCTCTATATATGATCGTTTCCGCCACCGGATCATGTTTCCAATTCGGGATGAACGCGGTCGTATGGCTGGATTTGGAGCGCGCATCGTTAATCCCGAGGATGTACCGAAATTCCTCAATTCACCCCAGACAGATTTGTTCGATAAAGGACATCTTCTGTATGGTCTGGATCGGGCGAAGAAGGGCATCAGAGAAGCGGACCAGGTGGTCATTGTCGAGGGGTACCTGGATGTGATCGCACTGCACCAGGCTGGATTTCCAAACGCGGTCTCGCCGATGGGGACTGCCCTTACCGAATATCAACTGCGCATGCTGAAGCGATTTTCCCGGCGCATGGTCTTGGCCTTGGACGCGGATGCGGCCGGAGATAAAGCCACTTTGCGTGGTCTGCAAGTTGCCCGCCAGGCGCTGGACCGGGAACCAGATCCCGTATTCAACGCGCGAGGATTATTGGGTAGTGAGGCTAGATTGAACGCCGATATCCGCGTGACAACCCTACCCGAAGGGCTTGATCCAGATGAAGTTGTCGCTGAGGATGCTGCCAATTGGGAGCAAATCATTGCGGATGCCCGCCCAATTGTGGTGCACGTGATGGAGACCCTGGCTGAAGAACAGGATCTGGATGATCCCAAGGTGAAGTCCCAAATTGCCAGTCAGGTCATGCCCTTGATCTCAGATGTACCCGATGCCGTTGAAAGAGAAGCCTACCGGCAGCGGTTGGCGCGACTGTTAAAAGTTGACGAACGGGTCTTGACGGAGACTGGTGCGCCAAGATCACGGCGAAGCCGTGCAATTGGTCCTGGACCCAGACCCACTCGGGTTGAAGGTTCGCAAACCGGAGATCTGTCGATCCATGCCACCCCAGAATTGCTGGAGGCGCATTGTCTTAGCGTCCTTCTCCGCCGACCAGATTTAGTATACCGGGTCGATCGCGCCCTGCAGGAAAATGGTCTCAACAGGCTCTCAATTGATGATTTTCAATCGAGCGATCACCAGGCCTTACTGCAGCTGGTTGATGAATCGTTGAAGCAAGACCATGCAGAGCCGCAGTTATACGTCCAGAATAGTCTATCTTTACCCCTCATGGAGCTGGTTGACCAACTGTTAATGAAGACCGAAAAACTGGATCCAAACGAGGACAAGGTGCTGGAAGATTTGGTGAGGACATTACTCGTCCTTCGTCAGCGCCGTTTGTTTCAGGAAATTGAGCATATCAGGTATTTGATGGAAGAAGCCCAGTTGGTTGAAGATAGCAATGTTGCGGATTATCAGAAAACAATGTTGCAGTACATTGCCGCGCGCAGCAGGCTCGATCAGGCTCTCGGTTTCTACACGAGTCACATGATTCAATAACCTACGGAGGAACTGTTGACTCGAAAAATTAACTCTCAGGAAATGGATGCTTCTGATAAGGGTGATTTGGTTGAGGATCCCCAGGATCTGGTCAAGTCTGCCTTACCGATGCAAGAAGTCGAAGAAGCGCTTTCTAAATCCGGTCTCGATGAACATGGGGAACCGGATGAAGTTGCATTATCTCGAGAAGAACAGGATCTTGAAGAGATAAAAAAAGAAAAACCGGCTGACATCTTAGAAGATCCGAAGATGGCAGTCGAATTGAGCGACGACCCCGTCCGGCTTTATCTGAAGGAGATCGGTGGCATTGATCTGCTGGACCCGGACCAGGAATTCTGGCTGGCTACCCAGATGGACGCCTCCCGGAGGGTCGAATCGCTGAAGCGACAGCATCCCCTGATTCGTAAAGGGGACTCTCTCCCGCGCGGGATTTATACGGCGCTCTACGAGGAGCTGCTTACCGCTTGGAAACGGGTCGAGGAAGACACCCTGCGCCTGGGTTTTGACCTGCCGGACTTATCCTTGATCCTCGGTGAAGCTCAAATGCTTCGTCAAACCTGGGCTGCAGATACGCCATCTTACCTGCACGCCTATTTAGATAATGGTCTGTGGGGAAAAGATTCTCTCTGGGATGGCGTGGCTCGCAACGCGTTCAACGTTTTTGTCTGTCTTTACCTGCAGCCTGACCCGTTGGCGGATTACCTTGATGGTTATCTATCTGGCAATGGTAAACTGCCAATCAAAAGGAGTTTCGTCCGCCACTTACCGGAGGATGAAATCCTGCAAGCTGAGATCGAAGACGCGCGCTACCGGGCTCAAGATGCGCACAACACAATTATCCGGGCTAACCTGCGGCTGGTGGTGAGTGTTGCGAAAAGATATATCGGCCGGGGGAGCACCTTCCTTGATCTGATCCAGGAAGGCAACATTGGTTTGCTACGGGCGGTTTCAAAGTTTGATCCCACCCGGGGATATAAATTCAGCACTTATGCGACCTGGTGGATTCGCCAGTCAATCAGCCGTTCAATTGCCGACCAGGCACGCACCATCCGCATTCCAGTACACGTCTTTGAATCGATTAATCGCCTTATGCGTGCCCAGAGAACTCTGGTCCAGCAGTTGGGCAGGGAACCAAACAGCGACGAATTAGCGGTGGAAGCTGGATTTTTGGATCCGCAAGATGTGGAGATAATTGTTGAGGCCCGGGCGAATGGGACCCCGGTGCCTCTGGATGTCCGTCGGCGGTGGATGCGTGCGGCGAACAAAGTCAGCCGCATCATGCGGGCTTCTGAAGAACCAATGTCCCTGGAAAGCCCGGTGGGCACAGAGGAAAGCAGCCAGCTGGGTGATTTCATCGAGGATCAGGACGCACTCGAACCGATGGATGCTGCTGCCCGGGAGATGCTGCGCGAGCAGGTGAAGAATGCCCTGGCAGTCCTATCTGATAGGGAGCGTGAAGTTCTTGAGCTGCGTTTTGGCCTGCTGGATGGCAAAGATCACACTTTGGAAGAAGTGGGGCAGCATTTCAAGGTTACGCGCGAGCGGGTGCGCCAGATCGAGGCAAAAGCGTTAAGGAAGCTGCGCCATCCCACCCGCAGCAGGCAGCTGCGCGATTATTTCGGCTAGATGACCCCAATTTTCGTCACAATTTGGACCCTGGTAGCTGGGGTCATGGTTCTTTTCCTGCCAGGTCTCGCCTGGCTGGCTTTATTTTGGGATCCAGAACAAGATCTTTTTGAGCGTCTGGCTGAAGCAATGGGGGTCAGCATCTCGCTCTCTGCATTGCTTGCATTGTTGGCTTATCTTCTTGGCTGGGACATAACTTCTCCGGTCTTGCTCCTCGCCTATGTTCTCTTGGTGCCGCCTGCAGTTTGGGCGTTGCGGCGTTGGTGGAGGGGAAGCCAATCTCAGAAAAATATTTCCTTGGATGCGGATGAAGAGCAGTTGGCCGAGTCTGCTGTAGACGCTAGCTGGCTATTCGGAAGACAGGAATTCTTGCACAGCTTGATCTTGGCCCTGGTCTTCTTCTCGGTTTTGATCTGGCGCTTTTATCAAATCCGGGAAGTTGTTTTACCGCTCTGGGTTGACTCCGTTCACCACGTGCAGATCGTACAACTAATGCTTGAAAATGGGGGCATTCCAGATTCGTTTGAACCTTACATGCCGGTGCCGTTCTTCTACCATTATGCCTTTCATTCCCTGGTGGCAGCCTTTTCAAACATCGCTGGCATAAGTGCCCAAGATGCTGTGCTGTACCTGGGACAGGTTCTGAACGCGGGAATCGCTTTGGCGGTGTACCGCTTGGGGGTATCTTTGTGGGCGGATTGGAGGCGGGCAGGGCTGAGTGCGATCATGGTAGCTTTCGTGACTCAAATGCCGGCCTACTATGTCACCTGGGGGCGCTATACGCTGCTGACCGGGATGCTGCTGCTACCATTGGCGATGGCCAGCGCGCTCGACATCTATAACAAGGGCGCTAATCGTGCCCGGGTAGCGACCCTGGCTGTGCTCACCGCGGGCATCCTGTTGTCTCATTACTTCGCGGCCGGGCTGCTTGCTTTGTTTCTTGTAATTCTTGGAATCGATGCGCTATTTTCAGGAGTCAAACACAAACAGAATCTTGGATTGGGAACGTGGCTGCCAATATTGCTGGCCTCGCTGGTCGGGTTTTTGCTGGCAAGTCCCTGGCTTTACCGCATGTGGGGATTCGCTCGTGCTGGGGTTAAGCTGGTTGCAATCCCGCTCTCAATGGAAGCGGTGGATCAGTTGTACTTCCCAGAATATCTGGATTATTTATGGCGCCTGGTCGGACCAAATAGAAACCACATTTTATTGTTCGTTGCCCTGCCGGGATTGATTATCACCCTGTTTCGTAAGAGAACACGTGTATTTGGAATTTGGACATTAATCCTGGGGATATTAAGTCTACCGGTGGGCATCTACATCGCCCCTTTCAGGCCTGATCATGCGGTTATCGTATTATTTCTGCCGACTGCCATGCTGGTGGCTGAGCTTTTTATCAGTGCTGTTGATTGGCATCCGATTGAAAAGCTCGATCCCGTGAAGACGGCGGTCGTGCTGATTCTCTTCGCGGTCCTGGTTGGGTGGGGGCTTCGGGAGACGCGATCAGTAATCAACTCATCGACCATCTTAGCAACGGAAGCTGACCTCGAAGCGATCGAATGGATCGATGAGAATCTCTCACCTGAGGCATCATTTTTAATCAATGTCTCCCATTGGCAATACGGGAGTTATCGCGGTGTCGATGGAGGCTGGTGGATCACACCATTAACCAACCGCATGACCTCCCTTCCAAATGGGCTCTACGGCATGGGTGACCGGGGTTATGCTGACCAGGTGAATGCGGTCGCGGCCAAGACTAACGCGGTAAGTGGTTGTTCCGCGGATTTGTGGGATCTGGTCCATGAGGGTGGCTACACCCATTTATACTTGACTCAAGGCAAAGGTTCGATCCAGCCAGATCAACTAACAGATTGTCCAAATAGCGAGTTGATCTTCAGCAACAAGGGAGTGTTTTTATATCGTATTGAGGATATAATTGATCCAGACATGTAATGCACACTAGCTGAAATTGTGAAAATTGACACCTACTTGACCATATGATAAGATAGGTAGGTTTTTGAGACGTAAAGGCTAGGGTGGCGTTCCTTAAAATTATCAGCTCTGAAGGCTAGGGCACCAGGATAGTTTGGGGAGTTCGACCACCCTTTACTATTTTAAACTGCTGGGAATGTCTTATGCTTTTCGATTATTTGCCACTTGCGATTCTATTTATTCTCGCCGTTCTCCTGGCGGGATTTGTCGTATTACTTGGTCATGCCTTTGGGCCTCGAAATCCGACAAAGCGCAAATCGCAGCCTTATGAATCGGGAATGACCCCGATTGGACCAGGGACTCGCCGTCTTCCGGTCAGGTTTTACCTGGTGGCTGTATTGTTTATCCTTTTTGATATTGAAGTGATATTCTTTTACCCCTGGGCGGTAGCTTATCGCCAGCTGGGCTTATTTGGTTTAATCGAAATGCTCATCTTCATTTTGATTTTATTGGTTGGATATGTTTATGCTTGGAAGAAAGGAGCATTGGAATGGGAATAGAACAGAAAGCTGGAGATCTGGGCGCGGTGACGATGCGTCTGGAGCAAGCGGTCAACTGGGCACGAACGTATGCCATGTGGCCGATGTTATTTGGGTTGGCTTGCTGCGCCATTGAGATGATGGCAGGGCAGGCCGCGAAGCATGATATGAGCCGCTTCGGCATGGAGTTGATGCGCGCGACTCCCCGTCAATCAGACTTAATGATCATTTCTGGCCGGGTATCCTGCAAGATGGCGCCGGTGTTGCGCCTGCTGTATGATCAAATGCCCGATCCGAAGTGGGTTGTATCCATGGGAGATTGTGCTTCATGTGGAGGCATCTTTAATAACTACGCCATCGTGCAGGGTGTAGATGAGATAATGCCCGTCGATGTCTATGTCGCCGGCTGCCCTCCGAGACCGGAGGCGTTGGTCCACGGCATTTTGACCCTGCATGAGAAAGTACGCGGTGAAAAGATAAAGACCTGGGCTTAATTGCTATAGATATTGGTAGGACGCGCTATGGAAAATGAACTGCAAAATATCGTCTCTGTATTGGTAGAGCGGTTTGACATTGAGCCAAAAGAGTTTCGCGGCCAGACCAGTCTGATCGTCTCCCCAGAAAAGATGTTTGAAGTCTGTCAGTCGCTGCGCGACGAACATGGCTTTACCTGGTTGGAAGTTTTGACTGCGGTTGATTACTGGCCTCAGCAAGAGCCGCGCTTCCATGTTATTTATTTCCTTTACTCGATTGAAAAATCAATGCGCATTGGTCTGCGAGTGCCATTGCCTAGTGTTTCGCCCACTTTGCCGACCCTGGTGGAATTGTTTGCTAATGCAAACTGGCGTGAGCGGGAACTTTGGGATATGTTCGGCATTCACTTTGATGGTCATCCCGACTTGCGACGCATCCTCATGCCGCACGACTGGCAGGGACATCCACTGCGCAAGGATTATCCCCTCGGTTATGAGGAGGTCCAATTCACCTTCAACGCTGAAGAAATCGATCGGGATAAACCGTATGCTAAAGAGTGAGACAGCATTATGCTAGATCAATCGGAATTTGCTTTTAACGAATTAAGACACCTGGTAACTGACAGGGCGATTGAGGGCGAAACCATGCTGCTTAACATGGGCCCTCAGCACCCGAGCACGCATGGTGTATTGAGATTGCTGCTTGAGTTGGATGGGGAAGTTGTAGTCAATTGCTTTCCGGATATTGGTTTCCTGCACACCGGTATTGAGAAGAATATGGAGGCCAAATCTTACGAAAAAGCGGCGGTGATGACCGATCGCCTGGATTACCTCAACAATCTGGGCAATAACCTGGTCTATTGTATGGCGATCGAAAAACTGGCGGAGTTAGATGTCCCGGTCCGTGCACAGGCTATCCGGGTCATACTTACCGAATTACAGCGTATCGCTTCACATCTGGTGTGGTTAGGAACCCACACGCTCGATCTGGCGGCTATCTCTGTGTTCTGGTACACCTTCCGCGAGCGGGAATTGATCCTGGATATTAACGAGATGGTCTCCGGGCAGCGCATGATGACTACTTATTTCCGTCCGGGTGGGCTTTGGCGGGATGTGCCGGTCGAATTTGAAGATGCAGTCCGGGATTTCATCCGGATTTTCCCGAAGCGGATCACAGAATATGAAGCCATGCTGAATGAGAATCCCATCTTCCAAGAGCGAACTAAGGGTATCGGGGTCATTAAACCCGAAGATGCCATCCATTGGGGTGTGACGGGGCCCATGTTGAGAGCTTCGGGAGTCGATTTTGATCTTCGCAAGGTTGATCCTTATATGGGGTACGAGCAGTACGAATTCGACGTACCTACACACACCGATAGCGATACTTATGCGCGCTATCTGGTAAGGGTAGAGGAGATGCGCCAGTCACTGCGCATCGTCGAACAGGCCCTCGACAAACTACCCTACGGACCGATACGCAGCAACAATCGTAAATACGTGCCACCGCCTCGCTCTGAATTGGGTACCAGCATGGAAGCTGTGATCCACCACTTCAAACTTTGGACGGATGGATTTGTATTGCCCGAAGGATCTGTTTATGCCGCCGCCGAATCACCACGTGGTGTTCTGGGAGTTTATCTGGAGAGTGATGGAAGTACAAAGCCGCACCGGGTACATTGGCGGACACCATCATTTGACAACCTCCAGATGCTGCCCGTGTTGGCGAAAGGCCACCTGGTGGCTGATCTGGTTGCTTTGGTTGGCACGACTGATTTCGTCTTGGGAGACATTGATCGATGAGGTTCGATTTGAGGGAACATGTTAGCTGAAAAATACGCTGCAGAGATTGAGAACATTCTTGCCAAGTACCCGCCTGATCAAAAACGATCGGCGGTGATGCCCCTTCTCTACCTCGCCCAACGTGAAGATGGCTATGTCACAAAGGAAGAGATGGCTGAAATTGGCGGGATTCTAGGCATCACTTCGACCGATGTGGCCTCAATTGTCGGTTTTTATACCCTTTTTTACGATCAAGCAGAAGGCGATATCCGCATACAGGTTTGCAACGACCTGCCCTGTGCCCTGCGCGGTGCGGATGAATTCCTGGAGCAGTTGTGCGAGAACCTGGGAGTAAAAGTTGGTGGTACGACTCAAGATGGTTCGGTAACGGTTGAGGCTGTTATGTGCCTGGCTGCTTGCGATAAAGCTCCCATGTTTCAGGTGCAATCTGGAGAAGGCATCGCATACCATGAAAACCAGACAGTCAGCAGCGCACTCGAAGCTATAGAAGCGCTTCGCAAAAAGGAAGCGCCGGCATGAGCGATTTGATCCTTCTCCGACATCGCCAGATTCCAGACTTGAACCAGCTAGACGTATACCGCCAGCATGGTGGATTTGAGGCTTTTCAAAATGCAGTCACTACCATGAATCCGTATGCCGTCACCGATGAAGTTAAGGATTCTGGATTGCGCGGCAGGGGTGGCGCAGGTTTCCCAACCGGTTTGAAATGGACCTTCATCGATACTGAGAATTGGCCGCATTATGTAGTTGCCAATGCGGATGAGTCGGAACCGGGTACTTTTAAAGATCGCGAGATCATGGAAGGCAACCCGTTCCAATTCTTAGAAGGCGTTGCCCTGGCCGCATATGCTATCCAGGCTGCGGAAGCTTACGTCTATCTGCGCGGTGAATTTTGGCAGATTACCGATCAATTAGACCGCCAGATTTCTGAACTTGAAGCTGCCGGTCTTTTAGGAGATAAGCTTTTCGACACGGATTATTCGCTGCGCATTTATACTCACCTTGGTGCTGGAGCATACATCTGTGGTGAAGAGACGGCCCTGTTGGAATCAATGGAAGGCAAGCTGGGTCAACCCCGACTTCGCCCGCCATTCCCGCCCTCATACGGTCTTTATGGCAAACCAACCGTCGTAAATAATGTAGAGACGCTGACCAATGTGCCCTTTATCATCACCCGAGGCGCAGATTGGTACAACTCGATCGGTACTGAAAAGAGCACAGGGCCCAAGATATTTAGCCTTTCTGGAAGGGTGAACAAACCTGGAAATTATGAACTACCGCTTGGCACCACATTCCGTGAGCTGATATTTGAGCATGGAGGCGGCATCCCGGATGGCAGGCAGGTGAAAGCCATCATGGCGGCTGGCGCTTCATCTTCCTTGATAATTGCCAATGATGAGGCGCTTGATACTCCGATGGATTATGAAAGCGTCCCCAATGTCGGCGCTCAACTGGGATCGGCATCGATCATTGTGATCGATGATTCAGTGAGTATGGATTGGGTGCTGCGGAAAACACTCCATTTCTTCAGCCATGAATCTTGTGGTAAGTGCACCCCCTGCCGGGAAGGGACCTTCTGGATGAAGCACATCATCGATCGAGTGCACCAGGGAGAGGCCGCCTGGAGTGACGTTGAGTTACTTAATGAAGTGGCTCTGCAAATTAAGGGCAAATGTCTGTGTGCCCTGGGTGAGTTTGCCATAGAAGCGGTCACTTCTGGAATTGAGCGCTTTGAACCTGATTTTCGAGCCAAGGTTTCTGAAAGTTCGGATGAAGATGAGTTACTGGTGGAAAGTGGAAAAGCTTAGCTGGTTGAACTACACGCTCTCTAAGCGGTTGTCGTAATCGATGGAGCGAATATGGGTAAATTGATAAATTTAGAGATTGATGGAAAAGAAGTCCAGGTACCCCCGGGTACCCTGGTTGTGGACGCGGCCAAGAAAATTGGCGTCGATATCCCGGTCTTTTGCTACCATCCGAAAATGGAGCCGGTCGGCATGTGCCGCATGTGTCTGGTTGATATTGGACGCCCGCAGTGGAACCGTGAAACAGGTGAATTTGATCGCAATGAAGATGGCAGCTATGTGATCCAATTTGGGCCAAAACTAGAGACGGGCTGTACAGTTGTTGTGTCTGAAGGCATGGTCGTGCGCGGAATGACCGAGGAAGTCTCCCGGGCACGTAAAGATATCATCGAATTCTTGCTGACCTCGCATCCACTGGACTGCCCGGTTTGTGATAAGGGCGGTGAATGCCCTCTGCAGAACCTGACCATGGATTTCGGATCTGGGGAAAGCCGCTACTTGTATGATGAAAAGAAACATTTTGAAAAGCATTATCCTCTCGGAGAGTTGATCTATCTCGATCGAGAACGCTGCATCCAATGCGGACGCTGTGTCCGTTTCCAGGACGAAATTGTCGATGATGCGGTGATCGGGTTTGAGGAACGTGGACGTTCATTAAAGATCGTTACCTATTCTGAACCTGGTTTCGATTCATATTTCTCGGGTAACACAACCGATATCTGCCCGGTCGGAGCCTTGACGACTAGTGATTTCCGCTTTGGTGCACGACCATGGGAGATGAAATCAGCTGCATCGATCTGTACGCACTGTCCTGTGGGCTGCAACCTGACGCTGAATGTGCGCCGGGAGCACAAGTCCGGAGGCGATTTTGTCGTGAAGCGAGTTATGCCGCGGCAGAACGAATGGGTGAACGAGATCTGGATTTGTGACAAAGGACGCTTTGCACACCACTATGCGAGCAGCAAAGAGAGATTGACCCAACCCATGATCAGGGAGGATGGGGAATTAAGGCCTGCAGAGTGGGATGAAGCGCTTGATCTGGTTGGAATGCGTTTTAAAGAGGCTGGAACGGACCTAATGACCATCGCCAGCGGCCGGCTCTCGAACGAAGATTTTTTCAACCTGAGCTCCCTCAGCCAGCATTTGGGCGGCAGTCGCGCCCTCTATTCGGAGATGGCAGGTGGTGATTTGGTGGCACAAGTAGGTGTTGGTCAGGGGACAAACTTCTCTGATTTGGGTCCTGAATCCGCCATTTTCGTCGTCGCCAGCGATCTTGAAGAAGAAGCACCGCTTTATTGGCTGCGAGTCAAGCAGGCAGCTGAGCGGGGTGCTAAGCTGATTGTGGCGAATCCCCGCTACACCAAGACTGAACGCGCAGCAAACCATTCACTGAGATATCCATATGGTGGTGAAGCTGCCTTGGTGATGGCAATGATCAACACCTTATCCACGAAACGTGTTGATCTTCCCCCAGCTTACAAGGAGCTAGATCGCTCTGAGCAGATACAGGCCGCAGCGAAGGATTTTGCGGAGGCAGAAAATGCCATCATCCTGTATGGCGGCGAAGGAACTGGACTCCAATCCTCTCGCCAGCTGGCGAAAGCTTGTGCAAATTTGCTGATCGCAACAAACCATACCGGGAAGGAGAACAACGGGTTGATCGCCGTCTGGCCGAGAGCGAACACACAGGGAGCCTGGGACATGGGCTTCCAACCAGCTGATAATCTGGTTGGTGAATTGAGCACGAAGCAAGCGCTCTACATCGTTGCATCAGACCCTGCTGGTGACGATCCAAAAGCGGGAGAGAAATTAAAATCCGCAGATTTCCTCGTAGTGCAAGAACTCTATTTAACCAAAACTGCGCAGCTGGCAGATGTCGTTCTCCCCGCTCAATCTTTTATCGAGCGGGAAGGAACATTTACCAACGGTGAGCGGCGAGTACAACGTTTCTACACTGCCGTACCAAGCCGCCCACAAACTCGCCCCGATTTCACCATCACGGCGCAAATCGCCCAGCGGGTCGGTCTTGAGCTGGAATCCGATCACCCCTTCCGAGTAATGGAGAACATCGCCGCCGGAGTCCCAGATTATTCAGAGGCTTCATATGAGAAGATATCGGCGGTTGAGGATCAGTGGCCGATCATCGGCCGTGAGGATGTTTATTACGGTGGAACTACGTACGATAACGCACAGGGTTTAGGTTACCAGCTGCAGCCGGCTGCGCAGAAGGGAGAACAGGTATCTCTGGGAGCAGTTCAGCCGCTCGAAATCGATGGAGAAGAAATACTGGCTGTCCCGGTAACGATTCTCTATGACCGCGGCTGGACTGTGACGTCGGCGGAACTGCTTCAACAGCGCATCCCCCAACCATACATCGTGGTCCATCCGGAAACAACTGCTTCTGCGGGAATTACGGATGGAGCAATGGTGAAGCTGGAGATCTCTGGGCTTGAGTTTGAATCAACTGCTCATCTGGATGAGACCATACCTCAAGGGATTGTGCTGGTGCCACGCAGCATGGGCATCCCGATCAACAAACCGGAGGCAGCTCAAGTCTCACTCGCCGAACCGGTAGCGACATAACTGGATAAATTCATGGATTATTTGCTGATCTTGGAGTGGATTGTAAAAGCAGTAGTAATTCTACTATTCTGTGTAACTGGCTTTGCGTATCTGACATTCTATGAACGCAGGGCATTAGCGCGCATCCAGGTACGCATCGGACCAAACCGGGCTGGCCCATCCGGCTGGCTTCAACCTGTCGCAGATGGGATCAAATTAATCTTCAAAGAAGAATTGATCCCCGGGCAGGCGTATAAAATTGTTTTTGTTCTGGCCCCGATGGTCACGGTTTTCCCCGCGCTGGTGATTTTGGCAGTCATCCCCTGGGGAACGTCGATAACGGTTTTTGGTCGTGAAATTTCTCTATCCCTGACGGATATTAATGTTGGCGTGCTGTACCTGATAGCCATCGCCTCGATATCTGTATATGGGATTGTATTAGCGGGATGGTCGTCAAATAATAAATATGCCATGATGGGCGGCTTGCGTTCATCTGCCCAGATGATCAGTTATGAATTGGCCATGGGATTAGCCTTGATTGGACCCATTCTCATCGCTGGTACGATGAGTTTGATGGGCATTGTGGAAGCCCAAAACCCGGTCTGGTATATCGTTTATCAACCTATCGGCGCGCTGATATTTTTTATTGCAGGAGTAGCCGAAGTGAACCGGGCGCCTTTTGATATGCCGGAAGCGGAGCAAGAGCTGACCGCCGGCTACCACGCGGAATATTCGGGGATGAAGTTTGCCTTGTTCTTCATGGCGGAATATGTGAAGATGATCGCGATAAGCGCCATCGGCGCCACCTTGTTTCTGGGTGGTTTCAGAGGTCCTTTCATTGATCAAGTTCCATTACTGGGACCTTTTTATCTCTTTTTTAAGATTTTGGTTTTGCTTTTCCTGCTGATCTGGCTGCGGGCAACGCTGCCAAGACTACGCTATGACCGGTTAATGGCCTTTGGTTGGAAGTTCTTACTGCCGGTGGCTTTGGCGAATGTATTCCTGACTGCTGTTGTATTGGTATTGATTGGAGGTTAGGGATGAGTGCTGTTACAGGACTTGCGCGCGGGTTGATGACCACGCTCAGGTCAATGTTTGGAAGACCAATTACGGTCCAGTACCCGGAACAAAAATTGCCGGTTGCGCGCCGTTTTAAAGGTCGTCATTTTCTAGATCGTTACGAGAACGGGCTGGAAAAATGCATTGGCTGTTCTTTATGCGCGGCTGCCTGCCCTGCGGATGCGATTTTTGTAGAATCATCTGAGAATACGGATGAAGTTCGTTTTTCGCCGGGTGAGCGTTTTACCAGCACATACGAGATCAATATGCTGCGCTGTATTTTCTGCGGCTACTGCGAAGATGCCTGCCCAACTGAGGCGATAATTCTTGGAGATAATTACGAGCTGTCCTTTACAGACCGACACCAGTCCATCTACACCAAGGAGATGCTGATCGTGCCCGTGCCTGAAAATGGAGCACCAACTCCGCAAGAGGTTGAACCGGGCTCCTTTGACCGCTCTATCCCGGTGATGCAGGATCCGGTAGATTGAATTTGACGAGAGATTGAGGATCTTAAATTCGAGTGAGAGATGACGTCTGATTTTATTTTATTTCTTATTCTGGCAATCGTGGCGGTGGCATCTGCGTTAAGTATGCTGCTCAGCAAGAATGCAGTTTACTCAGCTTTATTTTTGGTGATCAACTTTGCCACGATCGCAGTCTTTTTCTTGATATTGGGTTCGCCGTTTCTGGCAATGGCTCAGGTGACAGTCTATGCCGGCGCGATCATGGTGCTGTTCTTGTTCGTGATCATGCTCCTGGGAGCTGAACAGCTGCGGCAAGATGAGTCCTTACCCTGGCAGCGCCCGGTAGCAATCTTCCTGGGGGCAGTCTTATTGGTCGAGACCGGCTTCATTATCTATTCATTGGGATTTCAGCAGGGCATATTACCGCAGTTCAGTTCTTTGTCCTCAGATTACGCGAGCCCGGCAGATATCGGCACGTTATTATTCAACGAATATCTCCTGCCGTTTGAGATCACTTCAGTGCTTTTATTGGTGGCGATGATTGGTGCAATCGTCTTGACGAAGCGCGAAAAATCTTGAAATTTGGAATTATTCAATCGACGAGAGTGAACTATGCCAGTTACTTATTACTTCGTGCTATCCACAATTTTGTTCACCATCGGTGCCCTTGGGGTATTAATTCGCCGCAATGCAATTGTGATTTTCATGTCGGTTGAGCTGATGCTCAACGCGGCGAACTTATCTTTCGTGGCTTTCTCCCAACTGCACGACACATTGAGCGGGCAGGTTCTGGTCTTTTTCGTCATCACTGTTGCGGCAGCTGAGGTGGCGGTCGGGCTGGCATTGATCGTTGCAATTTTTAGATCTAAACTCAGCATCAATGTAGATGAGATGAATGAGTTGAAACAATGACCAAAGTTTTTGTTGATGAACGGCAGGTAATTGTGACGGTTTACGAGGGAAATCATTTGCTGACTTGGAGAGCTGATCCATGTTCCTGAGCGAAGCAGCTGCATCCGGACCAACATTCTTTTATCTGGTCCCCTTAGTCGTCTTTATTCCGGTGATCGGATTACTGATCAATATCATCTTTGGCAAGTGGATGGGTGAAAAAGCAATCGGCTGGATCGCCAGCTTGGCTACCTTGTTGACCTTCCTGGTTGCCATACTGCTGGGAGTTTCACTGATCAACCATCCGGAGCAGGTGATCGTCCCCCTGTTGGAGTGGATCAGCATTGGCGATCTACAAGTTGCATGGGCTTTCCAGGTAGATACGTTATCTGTAACGATGATGTTGGTCGTGGCTGGGGTTGGCTCCCTGATCCATATTTACTCGATAGGATACATGCACGAAGATGTTAGGTTTAACGATGATCCGGGAAGATTCCGCCGGTTTTTCGTATATATGAATTTGTTCATCGCCGCGATGATGATCCTGGTCAGTGCGGACTCATACCTGATGCTATTCGTCGGCTGGGAAGGTGTCGGGTTGTGTTCCTACCTGTTGATCGGTTTCTGGTTTGAAAAAGGTGAGGGCGGCACCGGTAATGCCCAGGCTGCCAAAAAAGCTTTCGTCACCAACCGCATCGGAGATTTCGGGCTTCTGGTCGCCATGTTTATCATGTTCTGGGCATTCGGTACCTTAAACTTCGACCAGGTTTTCGTCCAATCCACACAAGCAGCTGAGACAGTTATCCTGGCGATCACTTTGTTGATGCTGGTCGGGGTAGCGGGAAAATCAGCCCAAATCCCGCTTTACGTGTGGTTGCCGGATGCAATGGCAGGTCCTACACCTGTCTCTGCCCTGATCCATGCAGCTACAATGGTTACCGCGGGCGTCTACCTGATCACGCGCTCCTACCCCCTGTATGAATCAGTTCAGCAAGCGCAGAATATTGTCGCCCTGGTTGGCGGAATCACGGCGTTTTTTGCAGCCACGATAGCAGTTGGGCAGTTCGACATCAAGAAAGTGCTGGCTTATTCAACCATCAGCCAGCTGGGATTCATGGTCGCCGCGGTGGGTATCGGCGCGTATGCTGCAGGTATGTTCCACCTGGTGACCCATGCTTTCTTCAAGGCGCTGCTCTTCTTGGGCGCCGGTTCGGTCATCCTGGGTGTCGAACATGGACACCACCATCTGGAACATGAGGGCAAGCTCAAGAAAGGCGAGGTATTCGATCCCCAGGACATGCGCAACATGGGTGGATTGCGTATGCGCATGAAAACCACTTTCTGGGTATACATCATTGGTTCCCTGGCGCTCGTTGGTGTCTTTCCTTTCGCTGGATTCTGGTCGAAAGATGAGATCTTGCTGGAGGAGCAAATGCTGTTCCCACCTGCGTATTGGATCTTGATTTTTGCTGCTTTTCTGACCGCATTTTATATGGGCAGGCAAGTCTTGATGGTTTTCTTCGGCAAACCCCGCAACGAGGCTACGGAGCATGCTAAAGAAAATCGCACGCTGATCACAGGACCGCTGATCGTACTGGCATTCTTCTCCGCGGTGGGTGGCATTCTCAACTTACCCCGGCTACACACGTTTACTGATTGGTTAGAACACACAGTAGAAGTCATCCACCCCGTCGATTTTAGCTTGACGATAGCTATCCTAGCCTCGATCATCGGGTTGATCGGTCTCTTTCTCTCCTGGGTAGTTTACAGCTGGCGATACAAACAGTTGCAGGATTTGCCGCCAGCCAAGAGGCCAGACGATCCGCTGCGCCAGTGGTTAGGACCCATTTTCACCGGCATGGAAAATAAATGGTGGGTTGATGAGCTTTACTGGGCGGTGATCGTAAATCCATACAACAAACTCTCCCGTTTCCTGGCCGAGGTAATTGATTGGCAGTTCTGGCACGATTGGTTCCATGACAGTTTCATCGCTCGAGGATATAAAGGTTTGGCAGGCTTCCTATCTGGGCCGATAGATCTGGGCTTCATTGATGGGATTGCAAATGGGTTGGCCGCAGTGACAGTGAGATTTGCTGGCAGCCTGCGCCTGATTCAAACTGGATATGTAAGGAACTATGCCCTGACAGTATTCTTGGGCGTGGTGGTAATTATTGGCTATCTGATTTTGCGCTGAGCAAACCGGCTTCTCTTTAATCCTGAATAGTGGAGAAGCTATAGAAAGAGGATGTAACAAACTTCAGAACGAGGACAAGCTATGGATTTCTTGCTTCAACCCCTCACGTTGGTCACGTTCTTCCCCCTGGTTGGCGTGTTAATAATCTTGTTCTTAAAAAAGGAACAAAATACCGCCATCCGCTGGACAGCATTGATCACTTCATTGATCACCTTTGGCATTTCCATCTGGGTGCTGGTGCTGTTCAATCCTGAGAATCCAGATTTACAGCTGGTGATCGACATTCCCTGGATCAAGGTTGCAGGTTGGGAAATCAGTTTTTTAATGGGTATTGATGGTATGAGCATCTTGCTCGTGCTGCTGACCACCTTCCTGACCCCGATCTCGATCCTCTCAACCTGGACAGCAGTCGAAGAAAGAGTGAAGGAATTCATGATCTTCTTCTTACTGTTGGAGGTGGGTATGGTGGGTGTCTTCCTGTCTCTGGATTTATTCCTGTTTTACGTTTTCTGGGAATTCACGCTGGTTCCAATGTATTTCCTGATCGGTATCTGGGGTGGGGCTAACCGGGTTTATGCCGCGGTAAAATTTTTCCTCTACACGATGGCTGGTTCGATATTGATGCTCCTGGCGATTCTCTGGTTGGGTATCACCCAGGGTACCTTCTCGGTGCCTGAATTGATCGCCACCGCAAGCATCCCCGCGAACTTCCAGATCTGGCTGTTCCTGGCGTTTGCAGCTGCGTTTGCCATCAAAGTCCCGATGTGGCCGCTGCACTCGTGGTTGCCCGATGCCCACGTGGAAGCCCCTACCGCAGGTTCCGTCATCCTGGCGGGTGTCCTGCTAAAGATGGGTACCTACGGCTTTTTACGCTTCAACCTGGCACTCTTTCCCGATGCTTCTGTCAGGCTTGCACCCTGGATCGCTGTTCTGGCGGTGATCGGTATCCTGTATGGCGCCATGGTCTCATACGCACAGAAAGATGCCAAGAAGCTGGTCGCCTATTCCTCCGTCAGCCACCTGGGATTTGTTATGCTGGGACTTTTTGCGATCAATTTACAGGGCATTGAAGGAGGCATCCTGCAAATGGTCAACCACGGTATCAGTACCGGGGCATTGTTCCTTATCGTGGGCATGATTTATGAACGGCGCCATACCCGTGATATGGATGCCTTTGGCGGGCTGTGGAAGGTAATGCCGGTTTACGCTGTTTTGACATTGATCGTAATCCTGTCATCGATGGGCTTGCCAGGTTTGAATGGCTTTGTTGGTGAGTTCACCATATTGCTGGGTGCATTCGGGTCGAAAGTGCTGAGAAATCCCTGGTTTGCAGCACTGGCCGCTATCGGTGTGATTCTGGCCGCAGTTTACCTGCTGTACATGTTCCAAAAGCTCTTCCTGGGGCCGGTGGACAAGGAAGAAAATCGCAAGCTGCTCGATATGAACTTCCGGGAGATCATTACGTTGGTCCCCCTGTTGATCTTGATCTTCTGGATCGGCTTATATCCTTCACCGTTCTTCAATTTGATGGAAGCATCGGTAGCAAAACTGGTGGAATCAATTCAGGTTGCGGCGATGGCAGGAATGCCGTAGGAATTGAAAGAAGGTTCATATGACCCTGGCTGATTTAACCGCCAACCTGGCAAAAATCTTGCCCCTAAGTATCATTATCCTTTGGGCCTGCGTGCTCTTGTTGGTGGATTTATTTATTCCAAAAGACCGCAAGGCCTGGACAGCCATCCTGGCAGCGATCGGAATGCTGGTTGCGATAGGATTTTCCATTGCCGAGACCGGTGTGGATACCGAAGCCTTTGGCGGTATGCTGGCCATTGATGGCTTCTCTCAATTCCTGACCATTTTAGTGCTTAGCAGTGGTCTGGTAGCAGTGATGCTTTCTTATGACTACCTGACTCGCCTGGGCATCCAGCGCGGCGAATACTACGTGCTGCTGATGTTCTCGATCAGCGGTATGATGCTGATGGCGATGGCCGCAGACCTGATCGTGATTTTCCTGGCATTGGAGCTGCTTTCCATCCCACTATACGTACTGGCTGGATTCGCCCGGCCGCGAACTGATTCGGAAGAAGCCGCGATCAAATACTTCTTACTGGGTGCCTTTGCCAGCGGATTTGTGGTCTACGGTGTGGCGATCGTGTTTGGCGCCACTGGATATACCGGCTTGACGGACATTCTGCAAACAATCCAGAGTGGATCCATTGACCTGAACTTACTGGCGATTGGAGCGGCATTAATCCTGGTTGGGTTGGGTTTTAAGGTGGCCGCGGTTCCCTTCCACATGTGGACTCCTGATGTGTACCAGGGTGCACCATCTTCGGTGACTGCTTTCATGGCAGTAGGGGCGAAAATTGGTGGTTTTGCAGCCCTGATGCGCATCTTTGTCACCTCTTTCGGGGTATTGGCGTTGGATTTCACGGCTGTCCTGTGGGGTTTGGCAGCCCTGACGATGATATTGGGTAACGTTGTGGCGATCGCCCAGAAAAACATCAAGCGTATGCTGGCCTATTCGAGCATCGCCCAGGCGGGATATATCCTGATGGGACTTGTTCCTTATGGCCAGGAAGATGTCATTGGGGATGCGATCGCAGCTGCACTGCTCTACTTGATTGCTTACGCATTTATGAGCTTCGCAGCCTGGGCTGTGGTGATCACCCTTGAGAAAGCTGAGGGCAAAGGCTTGGAGATCAGCGATTATGCCGGTATGGGCCGCAAGTACCCGGTCTTGGCCGCGATCATGACTGTATCGATGCTGTCCTTCACCGGGATTCCCCCCACGTTGGGATTCGTCGGCAAATTCTACCTTTTCCGCAGCGTGATTGATGGAGGCTTTGTGTGGCTGGCCATCATCGGTGTGCTCACTTCGTTAGTCTCAGCCTACTATTATCTGCGGGTGGTGATTTATATGTACATGCAGGAAGGGGAACCGGTTGCCCAGCGTGACAACTGGGTTTACCTGACCGCAGGTTTGACTGGCGTGGGTATGATCGTCCTGGGCATCTTTTCCCTACCGCTGCTCAATTGGGCTTACCAGGCTGCGCTTTCAGCCTTTTAAATCAATCTGCCCTCTGGTGAACCCGGAGGGCGGTTTATATTTAAGCTGGTTGATCTAATTAGTTATCCCCATAAAGCTGGCGGTGGACGATGCTCAGGGCGCGGACCTGCTCAGCAGCGTGGTAAGAGGATCTCACCAATGGACCGCTCTCAACCCATTTAAACCCGATCTCAAGGCCAAATTCTCTCAGCTCAGCAAATTCTTCCATCGTGTAATAGCGGGAGATGGGCAGGTGTTTCTTGCTGGGCTGTAAATACTGGCCCAGGGTCAGGATATCCACGCCCCAACTGCGTTGATCGTGCATAACCTCCTTGACTTCTTCGATCGTCTCTCCCAATCCGACCATGATCCCGGATTTCGTCAACACTGCTGGATCGAGCTGCTTGGCATGCGATAGGGTCTCTGCAGCCCATTCGTAGCGATCTTGGGGTTGAACTTTTTTGAATAAGCGCGGGACCGTCTCCACATTATGGTTGAGAATCTCTGGGCGGGCATCCATAACGATGCGCAGTGCTTCCAGGCTGCCTTTGAAATCGGGGATCAAAACTTCGATTGAACAGCCGGGATGAATCTCGCGAATGCGGCGGATGACCATGGCGAAGATCGGTGCACCGCCGTCTTTGCGATCATCGCGGTTAACGCTGGTGATGACAGCATGTTTTAAGTCCATCGCCTTGACCGCCTGGGCGATGCGCTCGGGTTCGAGCCAATCCAAAGGCAAGGGCTGGCCACGCTTGATATCACAGAAACCGCAGGTGCGGGTGCAAACATCTCCCAGCATAAGGAAAGTGGCTGTCCCAGAACCCCAGCATTCGCCCAGGTTGGGGCACATGGCCTCTTCACACACGGTGTGAAGTTCTTTTGAGCGCATTAAATCCTGCAGCCACTCGTAAGTCTCCCCAGAGGGTGCGCGCACTTTGATCCAATCCGGACGACGCAGCGGGGTGGTGTTGTTTACTTCGGGGTTTACCCGGTCTCGGGTGGGGGTATGGGGCATAAGAATTCCTGATTACTACCAGTAAATATATTTTGCTAACGGATAACTTCTAAAATATCAGGGCTAATTCTACCTCAGAATAATTAGAATACTAATAATGCGCTAGAATCTGCGGACTAGGTTTGATCGAAATTGCTTGGGGTAGAATGGCTATGACTGGCTTTCTTCTAATGGCTGAACCTGGCGCACGACGATTCTCACCCCTTTGACCTCAATCACCTCCACTGGAGAACCCTCCGCAATCGGGTCTTCGCCCTCTGCCAGTTCGCTGGTCCATAATTCTCCGCCGAGTTGAACAGTGCCAACCGGTGAGATTGC
Organism: Anaerolineales bacterium; assembly: GCA_041558875.1. GTDB lineage: Bacteria > Chloroflexota > Anaerolineae > Anaerolineales > UBA4823 > PFL25. Next base: position 4,698 of record JBFFEL010000040.1, on the reverse strand, counting down.
GCTGCGGGCAGAACCTGTGCGCCCGAGTAATGATTCCCTGCCCATGCTGACTGGTGCGCGCTGGGCACGCAGGGCAATGGTCAAGATGGCGAAGAAGATGCCTGCCGTTGCCAGGGATACCCCGATCACCAGGGGAATCGATACCCGTAAGAAGGAAGGTGTACCGGGGGAATTGAAGAGCACTAAAGAACCAACGATTAAAGAAGCCACACCCGCCGCGGTTAAAGCGCCATGCGTCGGCGCTTTGATGTCCAAGACGAATAATACGAAGGCGATCGCCAGGAAGATCAACCCGAACCAGTTGACTGGCAGCACGCCCAGCCCATATGCGGCAAGGGCCAGACATACCGCGCCGATAAAACCGGCGATCCAGCCCCCTGGACTGGATAGCTCGATCAAGATTGCCTGCACACCTACTGTGAGCAGTAAAAAGACGATGTTGGGATTGGTCAGCACGCCGAGCAAGGCCTCTATGAAAGATGGATCGAAGGGGATCACCAACGCATTGGCCGTGTCCAGGATCACTTCCCCATCAATAGTCGTCACAGTAAAGCCATCCAGCTGATCAAGCAGGTTCGCAACGTTATTTGCAATGAAGTCAATCAGGCCGATCTGGTATGCCTCGCTGGCAGTCACTGCCTGGGCGGATTCGATGGTCTCTTCAGCAACCTGGATAGCTTCTTCACCGCGTTCTTCCGCCAGGGTTCTTACTAAAGCTTTGAGGATATTCTTTTCCTTAGCCTCGATTGTTTCACCTAAATCCTGACCTTCTGCCCCAACAGGGCTGGCGGCGCCGATTGCGGTCTCTGGCGCCATGGCTGAGGCATGGCCTGCGAGAGTGATCACCGTTCCTGCACTACCTGCAATCGCACCTTGTGGGGCGACATAAACGACGACAGGGATGCTGCTGTTGCGGATCACCTGGACGAATTCGTTCATCAAATCAATGCTGCCACCAGGTGTGTCGAGCATGAATATGAGGGCTTCAGATCCCTGCAGTTCGGCGGTGGTCAGACCGCGCTCGAGATATCCCAGCATAGAAGGGGTTATTGGCCCCTCAGCAGTGAGCAGCAGTACTTCTGTTGAATCCCCCTGAGCTGTTGCCACGTGTGGAAAGACAGGCAGGAACCAAAGCACTGATATTGAAAGAAGTAGAACAATCCGTTTGATCATTTTTAAATATTATAAGCCGGTTTAATTTCGAATTTCATGAATTATCCGTGAGTTAATTCAATCAGATAATCTGTTAGAGATATCCTCAATTTAGATACCTAAGTTCGTTTTATTTCCATCAAAACCGATTATTGAAATGATTTGAAATTCTGATATCATAATAATTTAGATATATCTATCTGATTTTGACGAGAATTGAATGATGAAAAGAAAAAGTTTTGGCACCGGTGCACTGGTTGGAGCAATAATCACTTTGCCTTTGATTGCATTGATGTACCTGGGTCAGCAGCTTTTTGGGCAGCCTTTTCCCCCTTATGAGCTGTTCAATTGGATAGCTGGCTTATTACCAGGACCAGTGATCACTTTTGGTATTGACTTAATGATCGATTCAATGCTGTTCCTGGGGATCAATGTTGCTGATACGGCAAAAATTGCAGAACAAGGGATGGCGGTAATTATATTTTATATCTCTGGAATAATAGCCGGAGCGTTTTTTTTCTGGATACTAAATAAACTGCAGCTCAATGTGAACCTGCTGGCTGGAATGATCATGGGGATTCTCTTTGGATTACCTGTCGCGGTCATCAGCACAAGTGAACTAAAATTTGCATCCGCATCATTGTTCGGGTTATTGTGGTTCTTGATCCTTTTTCTGGGATGGGGGATGGCAATGAGTTTTGCATACAGACGCTTACTCATAGTTGAACCTGAAGTAGAGATCATAGAAGGGGAGGAGCGCAGTGTTGAAGTTGTTGGTCGTCGTCAATTCTTAATCGTCTTGGGAGGAGCGGCAGCTGCTATCACAGTAGTTGGAGCTGGCCTAGGGATGTTGTTGAATACTTCTGGAAATCGACAGCAGAGTGAAAACGTATCTGCTCATACTGGAGGAGAAACTGAGGATGATTTCTTTCCAAATGAGAATGATCCAGTTTCTCCGGCCCCTGGTACGAGACCTGAATACACACCTCTCAAAGATCATTATCAGGTATTTATTGAACTTGAGCCAACTTTGATTGATGGTGAGACCTGGGAACTACCCATTACAGGGATGGTGGGGAAAACTTTGATGCTCACTTTGGATGATTTGCGTAATAACTACCAATCCCGCGCTCAATTTGTCACGCTTTCATGTATCTCTGGGAGAGTCGGTACGTCGCTCATCGGTACCACCCTCTGGACCGGAGCGAGTATGCAAGAAGTATTAGCAGATGCGGATGTCAGTCCTGAGGCACGATATCTGTATATCTCCTCTGGCGATGGTTTCTACGAAACTGTTGATTTGGATTTGATTGCCTCAGATGAACGCATCATGCTTTGTTATGACTGGGATGGACACCCTCTTCCGGTTGAACACGGTTTTCCACTCCGTATCTGGTATCCGGATAGGTTTGGCATGAAACAGCCAAAATGGATAACTGGTATCGAAGTTACTGATGAATATCGTGAAGGATACTGGGTAGAACGGGGTTGGGATGAGGTTGCTCAGGTAAAAGCTACCTCCGTGATCGATACAGTGGCAGTAGAAGCTATCATAGAAAATGGAGACCAGCGACTGGTTCCCATCGGGGGAATTGCTTTTTCAGGTGATAGGGGCATTTCTAAGGTCGAAGTTAGGGTAGACGGCGGACCATGGGAATCCGCAATTCTGCGTACCCCACTCTCGGAAACAACCTGGGTGATCTGGCGTTATGAGTGGCCATTTGAAACCGGTGAGCACACCTTCGAAGTTCGTTGCGCAGAGGGCGATGGAACCCCACAGATTGAGGAAAGTTCCAAAAGTCGACCCAATGGGGCAACCGGCATCCACAGCAGCAGCGCAAACTTGTAATCAATTCACTCACAGCAGAGTGAATTACTGGCAGATCAAGCGCGTTTGACAATCCTCTCTTTTACTGATAAGATTGCCGGGTTGGGAGGTTGGTGAGTTACCGTTGAACGTAGTAGGACGATGGCCCTTGGCGTAAGTCCTGGGTCATTTTTTGTTGACTGCTTCGATTGGAAACTAACCACATCTAAAACAAAATCTTTAGAAAGACTTGAAGGAGCAAGTAAATGTCAGAACGTATCGTCGGAACAGTCAATTGGTTTAATGGCAGCAAGGGCTATGGTTTCATCTCCCAGGAAGAAGGCCCGGATGTGTTTGTCCACTACACCGCCATCAATGCGGATGGTTACCGCAATCTGATCGAAGGCCAAAAAGTGGAATTTACCATCGAAGAAGGCCCCAAGGGTTTGCAAGCCGCAGACGTGACGCCCTTAATGTAAGCGTCTAAGACCGAATTCTAAATCGCCTCACACTGATGTGCGGGGCGATTTTTGATCTCCAAAGGCAACTTCAGACTTCGATAATCGTTTATTCAAAATTGGATGCAGATTGACACGGAGAAACACGGATACTTTGAGATTTATAGCGGGTCTTTTATTGTTTCCGTGTTCATCTGTGCTCGTCGTCCTTCCATTTTATGAGAACCTTCAAATGAGCAGAATTTTATCGAGACCGTGGCAATAACAACCCTGTTCTACTTTGGTAATCTTTGTATTCCTCACCAAATTTCTTCAGCATCGCAGCTTCTTCATAACGAATGCGGATCAGGCCATCGCTTGAAACCGTTACAATCCACAAGCCCCCCACAAACCAGTTGGCAGTTATAAGCAGTGTGGATCCCAATATCAGCAGGAGTGATGAGTAAATCGGGTGCCTGATCCACTGGTAAGGCCCGCTCTGCACCAGCTGTTGACTTTCGGTGATGCGAGGCTGGTCGCTCCAGTTTTGGCCCAAAGCCCGGTGTGACGACTCCAGGAGCAAGAATCCCGCGGTGGCAATACCAACACCTGACCATCGAACCCAGGCTGGCAATGGAATCGATGTCCAAGAGATTAGGTGGGGAAAGAAAATGTAGAGAATGGTGGCAACCAACGCCAGGGAAAAAATAATCGCGGAGAGGGTGGATCCCCGGCTGGAGCCCAGTTTGTCGGTGGTTTCATCTTCGGAAGGGGGGAATTTGCGGTTATTGTACCCGCGATGTACGACAAACACTAGAAGCAGCACGAAGACTAGAATGCGATAGAGAACTGGTTCAGTCGTAATCTTCAAATATTCATTTAAGCAATTTGCCCATCACGGGCACCATAACAAACCTTCCTGCCCTTCATCGATTTCAACCCATGACTTCTATCCTGCGGTATACCAGGCGAAACGCGAGGTAAAGCGACCAGATGGCGAATACCAGGATAAAGAAATACACCAGGACAAAGGCAGTCAGCACGAAATCGAACTGGAGAAGTTGGAAGTTTGTGTCCTTTAAGATGGAAATCAAAGTTGGGCTGAACAAAAAAAGTAGGAGGCAGTAAATAATGACCAGTGGAAGTGCTCCGAGCAAAATAGTCTGTCTCAAATCCCTGGCGTACAACTCCCTATCCTTTACCCGGTCCTTGGGAGGCAAGTCTTTCTCGAGCTGCTTGACGATTTGCGGGTAGCGAATATCGAAGAGCACGAAGGCAAAGACCAGGATCAGGCTGATGACT
>JBFFEL010000039.1:0-30855 GCA_041558875.1 Anaerolineales bacterium | reverse complement strand
GGTCAATCCCCGGGGGCGATTTTAATAGTCGCATTGGGAATTCAACAGGATTTAGATCACAATATAAATGGTGCTCTCGTTAGGTAAATTGAAAATTCTTCTTTGTCACTCTAAGCCGAAGACGAAGAATCTCCGAGTATGATCTAGAGGTCCTTCCCCCCGGTCTGTCCGACCAAGGACAGGTCCCGCAGATTCTGTGCGGGACAGGGCTTGCGCTTAGGAAGACTGAAATAAGCAAACTTTATAAACTTAGCGAGATAACCACTAAATTCAATACCCTGATTGATTGCAGTAAAAAATAAGACTAAATTAGTTATGGATGTTTCCCAGATAACAAACCAGCTTTATATCGCTGCTCACCCCAAGGCAGAACATGCCGAGGCGATTCTCGCGATGAACGTGCGTCTGATATTAAATATGATCTTCATCCGACCAGCGGATGTATACCGTCATCCACCATTTCATATGGTCACTTTACGCACATTCGACTCAATATTCCTACCCATCCCAATCGAAAAATTAATCAGAGGTGTTGGGCAGGCTTTGCCTTTTATCCAGGATGGAAAAGGTGTATTGGTTTATTGCCGTGAAGGCAGGCATCGCAGCGTCGCCATGGCAGCTTCGGTATTGATCGGTTGTGGTTCCTCTGCCGACGAGGCTATGGAATTGATTAAATCAAAGCGAACCAAAGCTGATCCTTATGCCTGGCATATCCAGCGTCGAATAAAAAAGTTTGAAGAAATCTGGACCAGGGATCACAAAATCTGAGCAGTTATGATGTGAACAAACTTCAGCGATTAAATAATTGATGATTAGCCTCCAATAACAGCTCAATCATCAAATATCCCCAGGGAAGAGCTGCTGCGTAATTCCCCACAAAAAAATGCCCGTTCCTCCGCAATCGTGAGGAACGGGCTCGTTATTTAAATCAGACGCTTATTCAGATTCACCTTCTTCAACCGGGGCCAGTTCTGCGGTCTCTTCCGAACCCCTCTCCCTGAAGGCGTACCAGGCGGCCCCCAACCCGGCTGCGTTCACTAGGATAGCGATCACCCACCCAAAGTAAGGCACCCAGGCTAGTAGCACGTAAATGAGCAGACCTAATAAGAGCGGCAAGATATTGTAATTCAAGGAATTTGGCGCCAGTCTCCTCAGGATTAGCGTTCCGACCAGAAAGGCTACGATGACTTTCGTACCGTAGGAGACGAAAAGCAGCGACAGCCAGAATGCTAAACCTAAGCTCGAGAACCCGACTCCCCACACCGCCCAGGCTAGATCCCAGAGATTTAAAGCGCCCAATCCAATCCCTAAGATCAAAATCAGCAATCCTGCTAAGATAACCACGCCGATTAATGCGATAGAAATCACTAATCCTAACAATCCTATCCCCGTTGATTGAAGGGGTTTGGCTTCGAACTTCTCAGCGGAGCGCTTCAAGAAAGCCGAGAACAACCAGATTCCTAACAAACCAAAAACCAGCAATGTGATAAATTCTTCAACTACCCACTGCAGCCAATCCATTACTCGCTCCGAATCGATTGATGAACTTGTTTGGGCCAACACATCAGGCTCTACTACTGAGGCAGGAATTGAGCCTGTTCCTGCAAAGCGCGGTTCCCCAGATCTTGTCGTGGTGAGCCAGTTTAATGATGGCATAAATCCAGAGAACAATATCGTCTGATTGTCTGCTCGTTCTTGGGATTCTAAAATGGCAGAGCTTGACTGAGGTAGAGTTACAGGTCTACCGATTAGTTCCATGAACAGCCTGAACATCTCGAAAGGCCCGATTATACCGACCGTGTTACGACCAATTTCACCCGATAGCTGCGCTCCTAAACTGATCAGGACCAGATCTCTTTCGATCATCGCCTCTTCTGCTGTAGCAACACTGCCTCCTACGTAATACACATTTCTTGCAGTGGCAGCTTCTGGGCCCAATTCGAGTGTCAAGGAGGCTACGTAGACTGTCCCACCAACCGCCCCATTGATAATCACATTCTGACCGACAGCGAACAGGCTGCCTTCCACGTCTCCGTTGACTTCAACGACTGATCCGGCAGCAAAAGCATCACCTTTCACATCCCCGTCCACTCTAACGTTCGTCCCAGACAGGAGGGCATCATTATCAACTACCTCTCCTGCCGGAACAGAATCCTCTACTGTGATATTAATTCCTTGTGCCCGTGCCGGTGAAAAAACGCTGAATATCCCTCCCATTAATATCACCATGATAAAAAGTACCCTTGTCCAACGGTTTTGTGGATAACTCATTGCATTCTCTCCCTTACTTAAAAAATCAAAAATTAAAAGTGTCGATTAATCCTGCACAATCAACATATTATATATCAATAACATGTCAAAAACCCCGGGCAAGATTACACCTCCCGAGGTTCACAGCTTTGTATCACAATCACTCAACGATCTTAGATTGCTACATCTTATTTACATTAATCCCCTATAGTGGCCCACCTAAATACCAAACGCGAAGATCCAATGTACGTCTGCGGAAGCATGGAACAGCAAAGCTCCCAAATGTTAATGGTCTTTATCATCAGGAGACCAAAAGCCAACCCCAGGCTCAACGTCAATATTCCGAAGATCAATGCACCAGCTCCAGAAACATAGACAGCAAAAAAAATAACAAACCATACCAGATCGAAGTCAGACAGAGAGCACCACCGCTACCAAATAAAGGTGCCAGTTTCTAGTCTCTCCTAGAATAATCCCCAGAACCACAATTCTTCCATAAACCCAATCGCTAAGGAAAACACCTCCATCGGCGGCAAAAGGGGTATCATCACTTCAAGATCACGACCGATACTGGAGGCGATCAGAAATGATGAAGCCATCAAATTCATCAATGCCAAAACGCCAATCCTCATTGCCCATTTGAGATTCCCATTTCTTAGGTGTATTGATGCCAGGTTGCCTCCTGGTAGTTTGACCAATACCAGGATCGTTCCAACGACAAGTGTTGCCTCCCACACTTTGACATAAGCGATTCCAGGGAATTCTTCTGTTGAGATATTGAAAAATTGGAAAATATCTTCAAATATATAGATCGCCGTGTACCAGGTAACAACATTGACAGTTTAGGCGACAAAAAAGGCATGAACCAGCCGCCAAAAAGGTTCAAACCTCGCGTTTTTCCGAAAATACAATGCGGTAATCAGAAATACTACCGAAGTGCCGATCTTGAAGATTCCGTTTGATTTTGTCGCGAAATGGTCGCAATAACTGGTTCCGAGAATAAAAACCACTAAACCGCAAATCAAGACCCCAAGCAGGAACCAACTATCAAGATTCGTTCGCTATAAAAGTTGAGATTTGATTCTGTTCTCTGTATAGCTGTAGTGGTCAACTTTGCTTCATCTTGGAAGAAGAATCCAGACCTATTCCTGTGGAAAACTTCTGACTGAACTTATTGCTTCCATTAGGCGATCCGGAGGGTCGCATTTACAAACGAAGGCATTCGCGCCGGCAGTGATTGCCTGTGGTCGAATTTCAGGTCGGCCGCTCAAGACGATCACTGACATTCCTGGAAAGCTGGTACTCAAAGTCGGAATCATTTCTTCCATCTGCAAATCTGGCAAATTCCAACTCAACAGCACCAAATCAGGATTGGTGTCCTCAATTTCCGGCAGCAATCCCTCTCCAGAAACAACCTCTCCCACCACTATCCAACCTGGTTGTTGTTCTAACAGGGCAGCAAGTGCAAATCGGGCCATCTCTCCTTCATCTGCCAATAGAATGCGCAAAAATGATTCTCCGTTGTTCGTGATTGGGCTTATCCGGTCAGAAACTGAAGTTTAGCCCGAGATCAGTTCCTTTTCGTGCCTGGCTTCATCTGTTGCTCGGATCTGGTATCCAAAATTCTTGCTTTCGAAGTATTTTCTCAGCCAGGAAATTATCGAACTGGCTCCGGGGATCTTCTTTGAGTCAGTTTTTTGCAACTCATTTATTGGTCGGCTTGTTTGGGTCTCTCTAATCATCTTCTGTCTGTGCTGAAGTGTAAAAACCTCGTTCAAAAATTGGTTATCCATCGCTAACCTCCATAAAACTTGCTAACATTCCACTTATTTTGACTCACGATGAACCATTATTAATATATAAGAATTCTCCCCTGAATGCATCCAGCACTGGGGGAGTTTTGGGATATAGCCAGGTGGGTGGTTTTTCTAATCCACCAGATGGTTCTCTATAGCTAAGGCAATCGCTTCCGCCCTGTTCGATACCCCCAGTTTCGATAAAATGCTGCTGACATGTGCCTTGACGGTCGACCGGCTGATCGAAAGCTCTTGAGCGATCTCCGGATTGGTCAATCCTTTGGTAAGGTATCCCAACACTTCTCTTTCTCGCAGAGTAAGATCGCGACCGATCAAATCCTCATCCTGTTCAGAACGAACCAAAGCTTCCACTGCCTCTTTCGCCAGCATCGATCGCCCTGCGTAAGAGGCCCTGATAGCTTCAGCCAGGTCTTCTCCTGAGATGTTCTTCAACAGATAACTAATTGCCCCGGCTTGCAGCGCCTCCTGGACTAGTTCTTTCTCCTGGAAGCTGGTTAAGGCGATGATCTGAATCTCCGGCCATTTTTTATGGATCACTCTCGTTGCAGCAACGCCTCCAAGTTCAGGCATGATCAAATCCATCAAAATAATGTCAGGTTGCTCAACCTCACAAATCCGGATCGCCTCCTGGCCATCTCTGGCCTCGGCTACCACTTCAATATCAGCGGCGCTAACGAGATATGCAGCCAATCCCCTGCGGACCATGCCATGATCATCGGCGATCATCACCCGAATCGGTTTTGTCTCATTCATAGAAATACCCCAAATCTGCTCGCATTAACCTGATTCCCTCACTTGCTTTCATCAGATTGTGGTCCATTCTGCCAGATTACTTCGATCATTGTACCTGATCCGGATTCGCTTTTTATTTGCAGGTGTGCACCAATATTATCCGCTCGCTCACGCATGATGCTTAATCCAAGGTGATCAGATTGAACTTGATCTTGATCAAAGCCTCTCCCGTCATCGCGAACTTCCAATCTGATCGCCTTCGGGCTATCAGAGCTGATTTCCCCATTCCCGCATTGGGAACAGCTCAGCTGAACATTCACGCTGTTTGCTCTGGCATGCTTGACCACATTGTTTACCGCCTCCTGGGCGATTCTGTATAAAGCGATATGCACATCAGGAGGAAGCGAACAATCACAATTAACTTCCACATTTACAGGAAAACCCTCTCTACCGCGAGCAGCTTCAGCTAATTGGTGCAGTAAATCCCCAAAATTTGCTTCAATCAATGAAGATGGGCGTAGCTCAATTAATAATGTGCGCATCTCTGCTAATGCCCCGCGATTCAGCTGTTTTAATTCTTCTAATAATTTCTCACCTTCCTGGTGGTCATTCTCCCATGAGACTGGTAAGGCTTCTGCCAGTAGACTCGCTGAAAAAAGTGTTTGCGTTACTGCATCATGAAGTTCGCGCGCTAAGCGGGCTCTTTCTTCAAGGACGGCAGCTTGTTGGGCTTGCTCATAGAGCCTGGCATTTTCTATCGCTGCTCCCGCCTGGTGAGCTAATGACTGTAATACAGCCAGGTCAGTTTCATCGAAGGCGTTCAGCTGATCACTCTGCGCATCCAAGACACCGATAACTCTTTCTTTCACCAATATTGGTACTGTAGTCTCAGAACGTGTTTGACTATCGTGCATCCAGACATAACGGGGATCTTTGCTGACATCTGGGACTACGAGTGGTTGACCCGTTGCTGCCACCCACCCGGATATGCCTTCTCTGCCAATCTTGAGCCGTGCAGGCTTAAAACCAAAATTAGGATCTTCCCACAATTCACCTTTGCCGACTCGATATACCACTTCATCCCCTTCTATCAACCCTATCGCGATGTGATAATATCCAAACGTGCTGCGTATTAAACTTACGACCACTTCAAGAACCTCATCAACATCCAAAACTGTACTTACCCGGCGACCCACTTCCGCCAGAACCCTAAATTGTTCGGAACGGTGATGCTCTTCTTCAAAAAACTTGGCATTTTCGATCGCTCCGCCAATTTGAGCGCCGATGGCAGTTAACAATTCAAGATCCTTATCCTGGAACTGGCGGTATTCGTGCGTGATCAAGAACATTGAGCCTAATATTTTCCCCCTGGATATTAACGGTAAAACAACCAATGCGTGGAATTGTTCATCTTTGACCATCGAACGAGTTAAGCGTGGATCACTGGATACATCTGGGATGACAATAATTTCACCAGTCTCCACAACCTGACCTGAAAATCCCTCACCAACTTTGAGATGATTTATTCCCTCCACAAAATCATCGCTTAATCCCTTATGTGTCTCGATAGTTAACACTTTTTTGGCTTCATCGAGTAAATAGATACCGCCTGCTTCGATTTCCAAAACTTCGAGAATCTTATTCAAAGCATCCTCTAGGATCTTCTGCAGCTCCAATGTCCTGCCAACGACTGAGGCAATTGCGTTTAGTGCTTCAAGTTCCTTCGTCCGGGTAGCTACCTGTTCTTCCAATTGCGCAGTACGTGATTGAATGTTCCTGACCCTCACTCGGTAGCCAGCGAATATTCCAATAGAAAGAAGTAATATCACAGTCCCTTGAAACCACCAGGTCATCCAGAAAGGTGGCACTATGGTGATTTCGATCGCTTTTCCCACCTCATTCCAAACACCATCTTTATTTGAACCCTTTAGCCGCAAAGTGTAGGTACCTCCAGGCAGGTTGGTATACCGACCAAATCGCTTCGAACCGATATAGTTCCATTCCTCATCCCAGAATCCTTCCAGCATATAGGCATATTGGTTTTTCTCTGGCTGAGAATAACTTAATGCGGCAAATTCAAACTCGAAGAAATTATTCGGCCAGTAGAAAGTTGCTTTGTCAATACTTTCTACGGCATTGCCCACGAATACATCTCCACCAGATTGAGTGAAGGAAGTCAGGATCACTGGAGGTAAATATTGATCATCTTTAATCTCATTTGAAACAATCGCGTTAAATCCATTTACCCCTCCAAAGAACATTTCCCCGCGAGAATTCTTGAAAAACGCATTGCTGTTAAATTCATTACTTTGCAGTCCATCCAACACATCGAAATTCTTGAAAATCTCTGTCTTAGGGTCAAATTTCGATAATCCATTATTTGTGCTTATCCACAGATGACTTTCATCATCTTCCAATATCCCATAAACGACATCATTTGGTAATCCATCTTTTTCACGATAAGGAATGAAGGTTTCTGTCACCGGGTCAAATTTGTTCAATCCACCGCCAGCAGTACCAATCCAGAAAATTCCTCTTAAATCTTGATAAATAACCAGCACGTTATCAGAGCTGATGCTTTGGGGGTTGTAAGGATCGTGTGTGTATTGGTGGTAAACCTTCTCTACGTGATCGTAACGATTTAACCCTCCACCACTTGTTCCGACCCAAATAAAGGCATCCCGATCTTCAAAGAGGGTGTTCACATTCTTAGAGCTGAGTCCAGGATGATGAGTGAATTTTTTGTCAATCTGGTTGAACGAGTCAAGTCCTCCACCTAATGTCCCGATCCATAGAACTCCATGTCGATCCTCGAGGATTGAACTGATGGAATCATGAGCGATACTATTCGGGTCATCAGGATTATGTACATAGTGTTCGAAGGAGGAAGAAAAACGGTCAGAAGTGTTCAACCCACCGCTATTTGTTCCCACCCACAAATCGCCGTTCCTGTCGACATAGACCGCGGTAACAAAGTCATCGCTCAGGCTTTCAGAATCTGCAGGGTCGTGCTTGTAATGCGTGTAGAAATCCAATTGGCGATCTACCTTGTTAAGACCGCCTCCACCTGTTCCCACCCAGAGCACCTGTGAATAATCCTCATAAATCGAGGTGACAAAATTGTTGCTGAGGCTTTTCCAGCCTCCGCCTTCATAGGCGAAATGGTTAAATTTCTTTTGCGTGACATCGATCGTGTTGATTCCGCCTGCAATTGTACCGATCCATAAAATACCTCCCCGATCTTGGAAAATTGAGCGGACAAAATTGCTGCTCAAGCTGCGTGGGGTATCGATACTGTAATGGTAGTGTAAAAAATCATTCAAATATGGATCGTACCTGTTGAGACCACCTCCTTCAGTACCTATCCAGAGTTCACCGGATTGATCTTCAAAGATTATGCTAACAACATCATGGCTGAGACTCGCGGGATCATTTTCATCGTGCCTTAAATGGGTGAATCTCTCTGATTCTCGATCGAGCTTATCTAGGCCTCCGATTGTTCCTATCCATAGATTACCATTTGAATCCTCAAAGACCGAGCGCACGAAATTGTTGGCCAGGCTGCTATCATCTTGCGAGTGATGTTGAAAATGGGCAATTCTATCGCCGCTCTGAGCTAATTTGATTAACCCTCTATCTGTTCCCACCCATAAAAATCCATCACTGTCCTCGACCATTGCAAACGTGCTTTCCGACATCTCCCGGATTAACTCGTTAGATTCCCCGTCTTCAATTGTGTACAGACCAGCATTAGAACCAACCCATAATTTTCCCGCACGATCCTCGATTATCGTTCTTACTCGATCGAGAGGAAAATACTCCCAAAGGTTGTTGTTCCTGTCATATCGGTTGAGTCCGTCGATCGTGCCTATCCAAAGCTGTCCTTGCTGGTCTTCATAAATTTCTAAAATTGTGTTATTGCTCAGGCTGTTGGCATTTTCAGGATCGTGTTTGTAGACGGTGAATTCGTAGCCATCGAACTTGTTCAAACCATCTTCAGTTCCGAACCACATCAGGCCCATACTATCCTGAAGAATCGAATAGACTGAACTTTGAGACAAGCCCTGGTCAACCGAAATATTGCCAAACAGTATGTCTATGGGTGCGATACTTACCTCAACTTGGGGCATCACTTCGAATGCACTGCTCATTTCACCAACACTGGCATCCTCAACAAAAAGGGTTTCTTCGGTTGGTGGATTTGTACACGCTGCAAACAATACAGGAATTAACAGAAGCCCTGTGAACAAAATATGCATTTGAGAAAAGTGATGAATTTTGCGGAGCAATTGCAGGTTGTAGATTCTGCAAAAATGGTTGGTACCCATGAATTAATTTTTCCTGGTTTTTAGTGAATTACTCCACTCTCATTATATATCAACCTGGGATCATGTAAATTAATCACTTATTGTCTCCCTTCCAGGTTCAAGGTAGGCTTCATGGTGGTATAATGTGGTATAGGAAACATATACCACTGTCTGGTGTTCACCAATCAAATAAACCATGGAATTCACTCAGGGAACCTCCACCCCTTATGCGTTTTCAATCCCCTTATATGTCCAGCTGGCGGAGGGATTGATCGCAAAAATCGAATCTGGCGAATTATCACCTGGCGAACAACTCCCACCTGAAAGAGAATTGAGCGCCTCGCTGGGTGTTAACCGCATGACCTTGCGCCGGGCGCTGCATGTACTCGGATCCCAGGGGATGATTATTCGAAAACATGGCGTCGGTACCTTCATTGCAGAACCAAAAATTGACCGGCAGATGGAGGTGGTCTTCCGATTTACCAGCGGGATGCTCAATCAGGGTTTCACCCCAGGAGCGGAGATGATCTCTTTTGAAGAGATAAATGCAGATCAAATTCTGGCAAAAGATTTAGCCATTCCAACCTCTTCCCGCGTTTACAGCATCTTGCGGTTGAGATCGATCAATCGAGAACCGGTCATGATCGAAAGCTACAAAATCCCTGTCCAGCGTTTTCCGGGTCTGGACCGCTTCAATTTAGAATCCAGATCTATCTACGAGATTATGGAAATCGAATACGGAATTCCGATCAACCGTGCTCGTCAGAGCTTCGAACCCATCACAGCCACCTCTTTTGAAGCTGAATTACTGAATATTAATTATGGCGAAGCCCTCATGCTGGAAAGAAGGATCTCCTATGACGATATAAATCAGCCTGTTGAATATGGTAAAGATCGCTACCGCGGCGATCGATTCCGGTTCGTAACCGAAGCGAAACCATTTCCTTTGTAAACAATTACTGATTTTTACACACCAAGATCTCATCACTAGAATGAGATCCAACAATTTGACTAGAATTAGAAAGAGAATACTGATTATGCAGAACTATGCCAGTCTACTATCCCAGGAACAAGTTGAGCGAATCCACGAGGCCTCCCTCGAAATTCTCGAATCTGTTGGCCTGTTGGTTCGAAATCAAAAAGCTCGCCAGATCTTTGCCCATCATGGGCTGAACGTGGATAATGAAACACAGGTGGTCAAATTTCCGCGAAACATTGTAGAACAAAATCGCGCCCTATTTCCACAGAAATTCACTTTCAGAGGGCGAGATAGATCCTTTGACAGAACCATTCCAGAGGATAGCCCAATCATCCTGACTGGTAGTTCCGCCCCTAATATTATTGATCCCGTTACCGGTTATGAACGTCGGGCAACCTCGGATGATTTAGCTCGCATTTCCCACTTGATCAATGAATTGCCTGGTTACGATGTCTTTTCAATTTCAACCCTCGCTGATGACGCCCCTCCCGGCCAGTTCAGCCTATCGCGATTTTACCCCTCGATTAGGAACACGGTAAAACCTGTCCGGGCGAATACACCGCCTGAAGAGGCTGAAGATATGCTACGGCTATTATTCATGATAGCTGGCAGTGAATCCACTTTCCGGGATCACCCATTTGTAACTTTCCACTATTGTCCAGTCGTTTCTCCACTGACCATGGATTTTGACTCGACCGAAGTGCTGATCTTCTTCAAAGAAAAAGGTTTTCCCAGCTACTTCTCTATTGTTCCAATTGCCGGTCTGACCTCCCCCCTAACTCTCGCTGGAACGCTGGCCCAGAATAATGCGGAATTCTTAGCCGCTGCGGTCCTCAGCCAGATAATCCAACCCGGCAGCGAGCTGATTTACAGCACTTTACCCACAGTCGCTGACATGCGCACCGGGGCTTACTCTCCAGGTGCCATAGAAACAGGCATTCTCCATATGGGCTGCGCCCAAATGGCTCGCTTCTATAACATCCCGTCGGGTGGATACATCGGCCTGACCAATTCAAAAATCAACGACGCTCAAGCTGGTTTCGAAACTGCGATGTCAGTCGTGTCTGGGTATTTGGGTGGGGTGGATATCTTCAATATGGGTGGCTTGTTGGATGCCTTGATGTCGTTTGATTTCGCCAAGGCGGTCATCGACAACGATATTGCCATGATGTTGAAAAGGATCCGCCGTGGATTTGAGTTCAGTGAAGAAAATTTGTCGCTTGATTTAATCGCCGAAATCGGGCCAGGCGGCATGTTCGCCGATTCCGATCATACCCTTGAGCGAATGCGCACCACGATGTATTTAACCGATATCGCTGACCGGAATCCTCGCCAACAGTGGCAGGAAAGTGGTGCGCTTGATGCCCAGGCGCGGGCGATGATGCGTGTCAAAGACATCCTCACACGCGACAATCCTGCTGGTTTTTCCCCCGAAGTAGATCACCAGATCCGCTCGGAATTCGTCGGTATGATTTCTGGAGCATCCGTACCGCCCGAAGGATGGAAACCTTCTAAACCAACGCCAAAAAGAGGCCGAGAATCACGGGAAGAACGGAGACGCCGCCTCCGTGAAAAAACAACCACAAATTGATTAATCACCATGTCTGAGTTGATCTCGACAATTTCAATAGATATCAATTAAAATCACCTGATGTCTGTCAATACTGAACCCGAAAAAAACTCTTGTTACCTCGCCCTGATGCCCTCCGGCAGAAAGGGACAGGTTGCAGTCGGAACGAACTTACTCCAGGCAGCCCGGGAACTGGGAGTTGAATTGGAGTCTATTTGCGGGGGTCGGCAGACATGTGGGAAATGCCAGATAATCCTGGAAGAAGGCAGTTTTCCCAAGCATGGCATCACATCTCGTAGCGATCATTTATCTCCCCCAACACCATTGGAAACTGAGTACGACCGCGAGCACCATCTCGATGGTCGTCGTTTGGCTTGTGCTGCACAGGTTCTGGGAGATCTTCTCATCACTGTCCCCGAAGAAAGCCAGGCGCACAAGCAAGTTATTGCCAAAGCCGCAACTGAGAGAATCATCGAAGTATCTCCCGCAGTCCAGCAGGTGTATGTCGAAGTCGAAGCACCCAAACTTGGTGACCCGCGGGGTGACTGGAATCGTCTGGCTCAAGCACTGCAAGACCAGTGGGATTTATCTGGCTTGGAAATCGATCCAAAATTGCTCCCTTCTCTGCAATCAATTATCCGCCAGGGTGATTTCGCTGTGACCGCTACGATATGGCAGAACAGGCAGATCATCAGGCTGCAGCCAGGCTATCAGGAAGGTCTATATGGTTTAGCGATAGATGTCGGATCCACGACCGTTGTGGCCCACCTGTGCGACTTGAGAACCGGGGAAGTCCTTTCCACCCAATCAGCGATGAATCCCCAGGTCCGTTATGGCGAAGACCTGATGAGCCGCATCAGCTATTCAAATTCAGAGCCGCAGGGCTTAAATCGCATGAACCGCGCCATCATCCAGACATTGAATGAGCTGGCAGAAAAAGCAACCACCAAGGTGGATTTATCCCCTCAAGATCTAACAGATGTTGTGATCGTCGGCAATACCGTGATGCACCACATCTTGCTCGGGATAGACCCGAAACAGCTGGGTGTCGCCCCCTTTGCACTGGCAACGTTTTCCCCCTTGGATCTTAAAGCTCGCGATCTCAACCTTCACTTCCACCCTGCTTGCCAGGTCCATGTTTTGCCCTTGATTGCTGGTCACGTAGGTGCAGATAACGTGGGTGTCATGTTAGCTGAATCTCCCTCCGAGCACGAGGGGATTTCTCTGATCGTTGATGTTGGTACGAATGCCGAGATCATCCTCGGAGATCGTGACCAAGTCCTGGTCGCCTCGAGCCCCACAGGACCCGCTTTCGAAGGCGCTCAGGGTACCCATGGACAGCGAGCTGCCCCTGGAGCTGTTGAACGTGTCCGTATCGATCCCCTGTCGCTGGAACCCAAAATTAAATTCATCGGCTCCACAGAATGGATCGGGCCTCAGGTTGAGGATGGATTTGCACCCGAGGTGAAAGCGACCGGTATTTGTGGCAGCGGCATCGTCGAAGCGATCGCCGAGCTGTACCTGGCTGGAATTATCAATTCAAAGGGCCACTTTATTACCTCGCGAGCAAGCCAGTCTTCCCGGATCCGGTTAACTGGTCGCACAGCTGAATACGTGCTTGTCGAAGAGGAATTTACCGCAACCGGCTCACCGATCGTGATCAACCAGAATGATGTGCGCGCCATCCAGCTTGCTAAAGCTGCGCTTTATGCTGGGACCAAGCTTTTGATGGATCATCGCGGCGTAGACCATGTTGATCGCGTTGTCCTGGCAGGCGCTTTTGGAAACTTCATCAGTCCTTTTCATGCCATGGTGCTTGGTTTAATACCAGATTGCGACTTAGATCAGGTATTCGCAGTTGGCAACGCGGCCGGAGATGGCGCCCGGTTGGCACTGCTCAATCGAGACCTCCGTCAGAAAGCTGTGCAATTAGCCCGTTCAGCGAAGTACGTGGAAACACCCCTCGAATCCAAATTCCAGGATGAATTTGTCGCTGCCCTGAATCTGCCTCACGCTACACACGCCTTCCCTCACCTGGAAGGGTGTTTACCAAAAGGCGATACCGACCATTCGCCAGAGCGGAGAAACCGTGTCAGGGCCAGGACACGCCAATAAATAAAGTCTACAATATTAGGTTATTCAAAAATTATAAAATCCCATTTCTTGGAGATAGGAAATAATGAGTGAAGAGATCGACATCACAAAACTTGAAACCCCTGAGTTGCTCGAATTGATCCAGGATGATCTTTATGACGGTCTGGCGGATGAGGTCGTGCAAAGCGTCAACGAACTGCTCGCCCGCGGCATGACCCCCTACGATGTGCTGAACAAAGGACTGGTAGCCGGGATGGACGTCGTTGGCGTTGATTTCCGGGATGGCATCCTCTTCGTCCCCGAAGTCCTCATGGCTGCCAAGGCCATGAAAGCCGGCATGGAGATCTTACGCCCTCTCCTGGTCGAGACCGGCGCACCGCAGATCGGCACACTGGTGATCGGCACCGTCAAAGGCGATATCCATGACATTGGCAAAAACCTGGTGGCTATGATGATGGAAGGAGCCGGTTTCAATGTGATCAACCTGGGCATCAATACCGATGTAGATGCATTTTTGGAAGCTGTGCGGGAACATAATCCCGATATCCTCGGTATGAGCGCCATGCTGACCACCACCATGACCTACATGCCGGTTGTCATCGAAGCGCTTGAGGAGCAAGGATTTCGCGATCAGCTTTTGGTGCTGGTGGGAGGCGCGCCTTTGAATGATGCTTTCGCGGAAGAAATTCGGGCGGATGCTTACTGCCGGGATGCGGCGGTCGGGGTTGAAACCGCGAAAAAACTGCTGGCGATCAAACGCGGCCAACCAAGTTAGGAGGTGTTATGACCACCATTCAAAATCTATTAGACCGGGGAGGTTATATCATCACTGACGGCGCCATGGGGACTGTGCTTTTCGCTTCAGGCCTGGAACATGGCGATCCACCTGAGCTGTGGAATATCAATTACCCGGAACGCGTGGCCGCGGTCCACAAGGCATATATTGAGGCCGGTTCACAGGTGTTGTTGACCAACACCTTCGGTGGTAGCCGCTACCGACTATCCCTTCACAATGCACAGGACCAGGTCGTGGAAGCCAACCGGGCAGCCGCTAAAATCCTGCGCCAGGTAGTCGATGAGAGCGATGTCGAGGTGATCGTGGCCGGGGATATTGGACCATCCGGTGAAGTGCTCGCGCCGTATGGCGAGCTGGCTTTCCAGGATGCCAAAGATGGATTTACCGAACAGGCTGCCGCGCTGATTGAAGGTAACGTCGATTTGATCTGGATCGAGACCATGTCTGATCTCGAAGAGGTGCGCGCCGCGGTGGAAGGCACCCGGGAAGTATCGCAGGAAATTCCAATTGTAACCACAATGACCTTTGACACCCACGGTCGCACGATGATGGGGGTGACGCCGGAGCAGGCATTCGATACTTTGTCTTCGTTCAATGTGGTTGCATTAGGCGGCAATTGCGGCAATGGACCCGAAGAGATCGTCGAAGTGATCACCAAAATGAGCTCCCTCAATAATGGAGTCCCGTTGGTTGCCAAGGCCAACGCAGGTATCCCCGAGCTGGTCAAGGGCCAGGCGGTTTACCGCGCCAGTCCAGAAACCATGGCGGATTACGCCATCAACTCCTATAATGCCGGTGCCAGGATCATTGGCGGCTGCTGTGGCAGTACTCCGGACCACATAGCTGCGATCAAGGGCGCGCTCGTAAACCACGTGAATTAATGAAAGAGATCGCCTTTATCGTTTGCGGAGCGCTTGCTCGGGAAGTTTTGGCTTTGAATGAGAAGCACAACTGGGATGCGGATGTCTTCGCTCTACCTGTGCTTCTGCACAATGAACCCGATCGCATTCCCCCCGCTGTACAGAAGCGCATTCAGCAAACCCGGGGCAAGTATGAACGCCTTATCGTCGTCTACGGTGATTGCGGCACATCTGGGTCGCTTGATCGGTTATTAGCCCAGGAAGGTGTTGAACGCATTGCCGGTCCTCACTGTTATGAAATGTATGCCAATGGCAGCTTCCAGGAAATTATGGAAGAGCAGCTTGGCACTTTCTTCCTGACAGATTATTTGGTGGGATCGTTTGATCACCTAGTCCTCGAAGGATTGGGCATCGAACGTAACCCAGAATTGCGGGACGATTATTTTAAAAACTATACCCGGGTGGTCTACCTCGCTCAACGCGATGATCCAATCCTACAGCGACGGGCCAAATGGGCTGCTGACAGACTCGGTCTCCCGCTCGAGATAAAGCACACAGGTTACGGCTTGCTGGAAGGACGGCTGCTGGATTTGGTTGAATGTTCCCGGCAGCCTGATATTCGATAAACTGTTATTCTTATCGGTAAAGAGAAGTCCAAAATCACAATTAAGAATATGATACATTATCGACACAAAAAGCCCCTCTCTTCAGCCTGACAATTATGCGCTTTTTACAAAACTACCCCCATTTCCTGGAAATCACATATCACGGTGTTGAAAGGATATTATCTCCTTTTCGGCGCTGGTTGGTACCGGGTGGATTTTCAGAACGCCTCTTCATCAATCTGGAAGTCATCACCAAGGGGCCCGTCTTCGACTGCCGGATGTGCGGGCAGTGCGTTCTGCACAGCACGGGGATGACCTGCCCCATGACCTGTCCTAAAACACTGCGCAACGGTCCCTGTGGGGGTGTAGGGGTTGATGGATCCTGCGAGATCAAACCAGAGATGACCTGTGTCTGGGTGGAAGCCTGGCAGCGTTCGGCCAATCTGGCGGAATATTCGCGGGATATGATCAACATTCAAGCCCCGCTCAATAATTCGCTGAAAGGCACCTCGGCCTGGATTAATGAACTGAATCCGGAGGTTCGGCTCCATCCCAAGGGGTGGAAGGTATGAAGGCTGGTTCCAGATTAGAACGAGTTCTTCGATCCGGAAGATTTGCTGTTACCGCGGAGCTCAATCCACCTGACAGCGCCGATTCCGCGGCGGTATATGATCGGGCGCTGGTCCTGGCTGAAGTGTGTGATGGGATCAATGCCACCGACGCCTCCGGCGCCAATGTGCACATGTCCAGCGTGGGGATTTGTGCCCTGCTCACCAGAGCCGGTTATGAACCGATCATGCAGGTTTCCTGCCGCGACCGCAACCGCATCGCCATCCAGGGTGATTTATTAGGCGCCGCAGCGATGGGTGTGCGTAATGTGCTCTGTCTCACCGGGGACGGCGTCCAAACCGGCGACCAGCCGGGCGCCAAACCCGTTTTTGATTTAGATTCGATCAGCCTGCTGCGTACCGCCCGCACCTTGCGTGATGATGGCCACTTTCTCAGCGGTCGCAAATTGGACGTCAACCCCAGGTTCTTCTTGGGCGGCGCCTCCAACCCATTTGTCCCACCTTATGATTACCGCCCCCTGCGGCTGGCGAAGAAGGTTGCAGCGGGAGCCGATTTCATCCAGACCCAGTACTGCTTCGATGTTCCCCGGTTGAAAGAGTTTATGCATGCCATCGTCCAGATGGGACTTAATGACAAAGTCTTTATCCTGGTCGGTGTAGGACCGCTGCGCTCCGCCAAAGCCGCCGAATGGATGAGGAAAAATGTCCCCGGAGTTGTCATCCCGGATAAGATTATCAACCGCTTGAAAGGTGTAGAACCAAACAAACAGATCGCCGAGGGCAAGCAGATCTGTGTTGAGATCATCCAGCAGGTCCATGAAATTGATGGCGTCTGTGGTGTGCACGTGATGGCCTATCGCCAGGAGGAATTGGTGGCGGAAATCATAGAAGAATCAGGTTTGCTTCCCCGGCGCTGGCAGAAACATCGCCAGTCTGAGCAGTTAACTAAGGAGACTACAACTTAATGGAGACCATTCTCACCTCGCCCACCCAAGAAGTGCGCATCGGGCCTGAACAGCCTTTTGTGATCATCGGGGAGCGCATCAATCCTACTGGTCGAAAAAAGCTGGCTGAAGAAATGGCAGTCCGCAATTATGAACGCGTCAAGTCCGATGCGCTAGCCCAGGTGGCCGCCGGGGCTCAAATGCTGGACGTCAACGCGGGCATCCCGATGGTCGATGAACCCGCCATCCTGGCGGAAGTTGTGCAGCTGGTCCAGGAGCTGGTCGAAGTCCCCTTGTGTATTGACTCATCCATCGTCGCAGCCCTGGAAGCGGGTCTTTCTGTTTATAAGGGAAAACCCCTGGTCAACTCCGTCACCGGTGAGGAGGAACGCCTGGAATCGGTCCTGCCTTTGGTTGCGGAACACAAAGCTGCCGTGATCGGCATCACCAATGATGAGAGCGGCATCTCCCATGACCCGGAGGTGCGCTTTGAAGTTGCCCGGAATATTGTCGAGCGAGCCGAATCCTACGGCATCCCTCGCGAAGATGTAATCATCGATCCGCTGGCTATGCCAGTTGGGGCAGTCAACACCGCCGGGGTGACCCTGTTCACCATCACCCGCCGCGTGCGGGAGGAGCTGGGCTGTAACACGGTCTGCGGCGCCTCCAATATTTCCTTTGGCTTACCTGACCGCGAAGGACTCAACACGGCCTTCCTGGCCATGGCCATCTCCGCGGGGATGACCAGCGCCATCACCAACCCTCTGGTTGAGAGCGTGCGCAAGACGGTATTGGCCGGGAATGTTTTCATGGGCCTGGATGAGAACTGCCTTGCCTGGCTGAGTTACCAGCGAGAGGCTAAACAGGATGCTGAAGGCGGCGATGGTAGGCGCCGCCGCTCCAGGCGCAGGGGGAATTGATTCCTTCCATTTTTATTGCTCTAAGGGGATTTGCAATCCCCGAAATGCCTTTATTCCGTTCCTCCAGACGCCGCCTCATCCAGCACCCCCTGCAGCAGGTTTACAAATTGCTCCGCCGGCTGTGAGCCGCGCAGGATCGATCCCTGCCCGCCGCTCAACACGATGAAGCTGGGCGTCGAGCTTACCGCGCCCATGCTGTGGTAGATATCCGCCACGACGCTCTCCATCGGCTCCCGGCTATCCAGGCAGGCCTCGAAGGCCGTCGTATCCAGCTCCAGTTCATCTGCCAGTCCGACCAATTCAGGCGCGGCGTCTTCCACCGCCCAATCGTCCACCGTCTCAAAGAGCAAATCGTGCATCTCCCAGAACTGGCCCTGTTCGGCTGCGCACTCCGCCGCTGTCGCCGCGATCAACGCCTGTGGATGCATCTGCAGCGGCAGGTGTTTGAAGACCCACATGATCTGCCCCGTCTCGACGAGTTCCTGGTTCAGCGTGGGCTGTATTTCCAGCGCGTGCTGCGCGCAGGCCGGGCATTGGAAATCGGAAAACTCGATCACTACTACACTTGCCTCGGGGTTTCCCAAATATTGATCTCCCGCCAGGTTGTAACCAGGGCGATCCGGATCGGGCGCCAGCCCATCGGCGTTGGCCCAGAAGGGCAGCTCGGGCGGTTCTTCCTGGGCCTGCTCCTCCTGGGGCGGTTCCTCCCCAGCCAGCATGGCCTCGATCCACTGGGTGAAAGTCGCCAGCGGCTGCGCCCCGACCAGCGTGTAGCTCTCGCCGCTCTCGTTGACCGTGAAGCGAAACGCGGGTGTTCCCGTAAATCCTGCCGCCTGCCCGGCGGCCACGCCCTCATTAACCTGGGCTTCAATCTCCGGTGAAGCCATGCAGGTCTCGAATGCGCTCATCTCCACCCCGGCCTCCTCCGCCAGGGCGGTCACATACGTTGTCGGATCAGGCACGTTGGCCCACTGCTGCTGGGTTTTGAACAGCTCGTCGTGCATCCACCAATAAAATTCAGCCCCCTGCTGCCCGGCGCAGATCGCCGCCCGGTGTCCTACCGGCGCGGTGGGATGCAGCGAGACCAGCGGCATATCGCGGAACACGTACTGCACCTGGCCCTCCGCCACGTAATCCTGGATCAGTGCCGGCATTGTCTGGGTGAAGTGCCGCCCGCAGAACGGGCACAGGTAGTCGCTGAACTCCTCGATCGTCACCGGCGCCTCGGGATCGCCCCGGTAGGGGAAACCCTCGCTGGTAAACCCGGCTGCGATGTCTTCATAGACGCCCTGGCTGGCCGTGCTGCCGCCCGCCGCGGGGACGATCTCCGGGGCGGGTTTCTCCTCTGGTTCATCTTCCACTACCAGCACCTCTTCCGGCTGGTTGACCACTCCGGGCGTGGCTTCCTGGGTAGTATCTTCAGTTTGATTCCCACCGCAGGCAGTCAGTAAGAATATCACCAGCAAACCAATAACGACAAATAATGATCGATTTTTCTTCATCTTATCCTTTTCTTTTCATATTTTGATAAATTCATGTGGTGGCTAATGATAACATAGCAGATCAATGGTAAGTTGCAAACTTACTACCATATTAAGAAATAAATGAACGGGCCACCCGTAGGTGACCCGTCCGTTTGGTCAGGGTGATGTTAAGGGGGCCACCACCCTCGACACTCAACTTTTTACGCTATGGAAGCGGGCAGTACCCTCCTTGCGGGGGATCATTCCAGCCGCTGACGATAGCGTGGAAATTACGGAATCCGGCATCCCCTCCAAGCACCGCCGAATACCACATTGTCGTTAGAGCACCCAGCGATTCAGCAGGGAATGTTCCTGGGAAGGCAGATTCATTCAGGTATGCCGCAACCATGTCTCTGGCCGCTTTGACAGCCGGATCACTGCCACCACCAGAACTGACCAGCTGGTACATAGTATAGCCATCCAGCCTGCTGTCGGTAACCACATAGAAAAAGTCATTGAACAGCGTGATGTGGGTGAATGGATTTGAGCCGCCGTAGATCCACTGCGGATCATCTGCTTCATTCCACAACGGAGATCCAGCACCACCCTGCCAGAAGCCAGGCGTGCAGCCTTCACAAGCAACCTCAATCACCACGCTGGCATTGTCGCTGCCGGTGGCGCCCGTATCATTGGTCACAAAGGTGGCCGTATTATCCACCTGGAATTGACCGCAGTTAGTATCACCTGCTGAAATTGTTCGCGAGTAGTAGAAATACGCTGGCAGGGTATCTGTGGTTGCATTGACCGTACCGAGATAACCAGCGTAGCTGTCGCTCACATCGATAGATTCATCGACGTGATTGATCGTTGCATCGCTGAAGTTGATCGACGCAATACCTGTGTAATCCTTGAAGCCATTCATTGTCGCGACCAGGTCTTTATCGAAAGTGTACAGCTGCTGTCTTGCAGTGGCTGTGTTGGTCCCTCCAAAAGGATTATTATCCACTGAATTCTGCACGGCAGTTGCATAGGTGCAGGTTAGCGAGCCTCCCGCTGGCACGACCAATGATGGGCAGCTGACGACTCCTGCGATGCCGCCTGCATCGTCAAGGACATGGATCAGATCCGCACTTCGCGATGGGTGTTGGTTTTCAATCAGGATATTGCCGGATACCTGCCAATCGTTCTCCGTGATGACGGTTACGTTAACCATGATCGTGTAGTTCACGGTGACGCTCTCACCGCGGCTCAACTGGATCGGTCCGGGATTGTCCACCACTTTGTCAATCATCCACTCATAGTAGCGTGTATAAAACTCATCCGCGGTCTTCGTCACACTCAGGTTATAGCAGTTCACTATGACCGAGGCATCATCACTACCAGAAAGGGGCGTGTCATTTGTTGTGAAGGAGGCAGTGTTGTCATGCTGGCCTGCATCCCCATCGCAGGTAAAGGTGCGTGTGTAGGTAAACGTCATATCGCCCGTGTATGTACCGCTTACAGTAGAACCTGCATAAGTGTCACTAACAGTTGCTTGCTCATCAACCAGATTGACTGTCGCTTCGCTGAAATTGATGGGGTGGGTTCCGGAGTAATCCTTGGTGCTATCTGGAGTGCCATCGTCGGGAAAATTGTACAGATTCTGTGTCGCTGTTGCAGTGTTGGTATCACCGAATGGATTCGCATTCAACGAATCCTGTACGTTTGTAGCATAGGAGCAGGTCAGTGAACCACCTGCTGGAACAGTTGCAGATGGACAGTTAACATTTCCTGTAATACCACCAGCATCGTCGATTACCTGGGTCAGTTCGGCGTCGCGAGTTGGATGTGAATTCGCAATCTCGATCTCACCGCTAACCTGCCAATCGTTCTCGTAAAAACCAGTCTGGTCCAGGGTAACGGTGTATTCAGAAGTGCCCGACTCACCCGAGAACAACCCCCACGAAGCTGGCGTCACCGTTTTGGTAATGTCCCATTCAAAGTATCGTGTGTAGAACTCGTCAGCATCCTTTGTTACAGTCAGACCATAGCAGTTTAGCGTTACCGTTGCAATATCAGAATCGCCGGTTTGGGAGATCGTCGTAGTGTTGACATGCGTACCCTCATCACCGTCACAAGTGAAAGTGCGGTTATATGTCCAAGTGGCAGCAGTTGCATTGGATGTCGACCAGGATTCACCATTGGTGTCAGTGACATCAATATCTGGATCACCAGTAAGAGTCTCCACGTACTCCGTTGCCAGGATGCCAGCTGATCCCTGGAAGGCTAAGTTGGCACCATTAACTGTAAAGGTCGCTCGCGCCACGTTGGTTCCATCTATCGGAGGACCAACCAGGTCTAGTTCGTAAGAGCAAGTCACAGTAGCTCCAGCCGCAATCGGGTATTTTCCATCAACCGGGTCAACGGAACAACCCGTGATAGTCGCCGGGATACCATTGAATAAATCGGTTATCGCGGCTTCT
Source organism: Anaerolineales bacterium (assembly GCA_041558875.1). Classification (GTDB taxonomy): domain Bacteria; phylum Chloroflexota; class Anaerolineae; order Anaerolineales; family UBA4823; genus PFL25. Next base: position 8,487 of record JBFFEL010000039.1, on the reverse strand, counting down.
ACCGGTTCATCATCATCGCCAACGATGGTGATGGTTCCAGACACCTTGGTGTTCTCTGGATCGCCTAAGACTGGATTAACGGCCACCTGGTAGTCATGTATGACAGACTCACCGGTGAACAGGTCATAGGTGGCATCATAATCCTTGGTTATCGTCCAGGACACCGGTGTATCGTACGCGCCGTTGATGTCCTTCGAAACTTGCAAGATGGGATACTTTTTGACCTTCCACTCCTCAAAGCCACCATCGAACCCATATGGAGCTCCCTTACCTCCCCAGACTGAGTAAAGTACCAGGTAAGTCATGCAAGCTGGATTGCCGTAGCTGCAAATACCTGGATCAAAACCATTCTGCGGCACCAGGTAGCGAAGATCTCCACGACCGCTGCCCTGGTTGTCATCGTTGATCAGGATAAAATGACCCTCATTCGCTGAATCATAGTCGTAGATTTTTGCCGCTGAGCTGACGAAGGGATATCCGGTTAGATTTGGGATCAGCGTAAGGTACAGCTCCAGATCGTCGAGCGAGATGTGCGGCGTACTATCACTATCATTGATATCGGCAAAAAACTCCCAATAAAGCACTCCGCCTACTTCAATCGTCGGGATCTCGCTCAGAAGGATTGAATGGGTGAACGCACCAGCTTTAGTGTCCCATTCGCGCGCACCGTCGGTGTTATAACCCTTTTGAACTTCCGTCTTTTTGTTGTTACCTTGCAATCGCACAAATGAATCAAAGACGCCCGATCCAGCAGAACCAAAAGTGGTATTCTGGTCACCAATGTACTGGACGATAGCACCATCAGGAAGAGCAACTTCAGCAAAACCAGTTCGATCGGCAACTTCTATAGAATAGTCGGGATTGGCGAACGTGCCAGTGATCAGCACCACAGCCAAGATCAAAACGAAAAATAACGAAAGGGGTATTACAAACAAAGTTTTCCTACTCATTCCTCACATCCCTTCCCTATTAAATAGGAAATTTACTTAGTAAAATCAATTAAAATTTCAACAGCTTGTTCTTCTTCCAGTTGGTTGACCCCCCAGGTCACCCAACCCCTCTTACTTCCTTCTACCTTTCCTGCCGCAAAACTAGAAGTTAAACCCCACCATCACCTCCATTCACACATTATTCAATTATTTGGTTAAACAAACAAACCGGCCCGCGTGGCCGGTTTCGCTACTGGCTCCCCAATGACCATCCCCACCTTGTTTGCTTACTTATTTGGGTCCAACTTCAAGGGGGTTAGCGACCATCAATGGTCTTGGATCGTCGCTTCCACATGTAGTAACCTTTGAACTTAAATTCTTTGAAAAAGTCCGATACCCCTCCTTGCTTTTTATCAGCAATGAATTTTGAATTCTCATTGTTATTATAGACTAAAAATGTCCCCAAATCAAGTAAATGGCGATTTTTCTCATTTTATTTTGCAGAATAATGTCGATATTTCGACCTTGCGTAAAGACTTTTCTTTGCATTTCCAGCATAATCATTCGCAATTAACTGTATCTGGCTGATGTCTGATTACATAAAAGTAGTCATTCCCTTCATGTATAATTTAACACGAGCAACCACTATCCTATCTCAATGTGCTCAAAAATCAATGAACCATCGAGGTCCCGCCCTCACTGTTAACTCCTCGCTGCGCAGGATGATTCTCATCGGCATCATCTTGTTTCTTGCCTCTATCCCAATGGGTATAGCCGTAGGCGCAAAACCTGCGTCTGTTGAATACCATGCAATTTCAACCATCCAGAATGGCAGCACCTTTTCAACACCCATCTACTACAACCAGAAAAACTCTAACCCTGTTAATTCAGAGCCGGTGAATCCACGCTTTGAACATTTCTCTATTCCAGAAGGTCTCCCCTCCAGCTCTATCCGCACGATTACCCAGGATTCGATCGGTTTCCTGTGGATTGCCACCCTTAATGGGCTAAGCAGATTTGATGGCTACCAATTTACAAACTATCATTTTGATTCAGAGGACCCTGAGTTCCTCTCCTTCGTAGAAATAAACACAGTCTACACTGACCGGCAGGGAGATCTGTGGGTTGGTTCATCCCAGGGATTAAGTTTCTACGACCAGGAGGCCAGTGAGTTTATTCATTATCAGCATGATCCGGACAACCCGGACAGCCTGCTTCCCGGAGGGGTTCTCGCCATCCTGTAGGATAGTCAAGGCGTCATCTGGGTCGGAACGGGTGTTGGCTTGGACCAGTTCGACCGGGAATCACAAACCTTTTCACATTACCAGTCTTATACACCTGTCCCGGTAATTTACGAAGACAGCACAGGACTCCTCTGGTATGGGACGAGTGTCGGTCTCTTTAAACTGGATCCAACCACGAAGATATTAACCGTCTTCAAATACCACCCCACAGACCCACACAGTTTGTCTTCCGATAGCGTCACGTCGATCCTGGAAGATAGCCAGGGGTATTTGTGGATCGGCACCGAAGACGGCCTCAACCGCATGGACCGGGCGACAGAGAAATTCGATCATTATCTACACGATCCTGATGATCCGGGCAGCCTGAGTGATAACGTCGTGACTGGCTTATTAGAGGACCGCACGGGACGCTTCTGGATCGCCACCCTTAGTGGGTTGAACCTGTTCAATCAGCCTCAGGATATATTCTACCGAATCCAACACGATCCTTCCGATCCATCCAGCTTGAGCGACGATCTGGTCCAGTCTCTATTTGAAGATCGATCTGGAGTTTTGTGGATTGGAACCGTCACCGGTGGGTTGAACAAGCTCAGCAGTGCATACAATCGCTTCAAGCGATTCCCCCAGAACATGGCTGGCACCTTACCTGGAGGATCTGCATCCGGGCAAGCAGCACCCCAGAACTTAATATTGGATAGTCTTTCCGGTGCGCTGATCACCGATATATTCGAAGAACAGGAACACACCTTGTGGTTTGGCACCTTTTATCGTGGTTTATACAAGGTAGATCGGGAAACAGGTGATTTCTTCCACTACCTTCATAACCCGGAGGATGCCAACAGTTTGAGCAGTAACGTGATCAACTCGATCCACGTAGATAGTTCCGGTGATTATTGGTTCGCCACCAGCAATGGTTTAGACATGTTTGATCCCCGAACAGAGACCTTTGAATCCATCCCGCGTTTCGATGGAAAGGGTGCAAATGAGATCATTGAGGACGAAAATGGCGACTTGTGGGTTGGATCCAATGATGGCTTGTATCACCTCTTCAGAGATGTGAATGGTGAGATCACCAGTGAATTCATTATTCTCGATTCGTCAAAATCCTATAATCCCGGGGTAAGAGTAATTTATCAAGATCGTACTGGTGCTCTGTGGGTTGGAAGTTATGGAGATGGTGTATATGTCCGTTTTCCAGAAGATGACCATTTCACGAATTATTCCCATGATCCAGACGATCCGGGTAGCTTGAGTTATTACAGCGTATTTTCTATCCATGAAGATAAGGACGGTAAAATCTGGTTGGGCACTTTTCTCGGCGGTTTGAATCGGTTCAACCGCATCGCTGGCACATTCACCCACTACTCTACGAGCGATGGGCTGGCTGGAGAATGGGTGGCCTGCATCCAGGCCGATGATCAGGGAAATCTATGGCTGGGCACAAACAACGGGTTATCCAAATTCAATCCTGAAAACGAGGTTTTTCGCAACTACGACAGCTGGGATGGCCTCCAGGGTGGAGAATTTTATGGTTGCGGACAAAGCCAAAACAAGGAGATGTTCTTCGGTGGTTTAGAGGGCTTGAACACTTTCTATCCTGGAGACATTCAAGACAATCTTCAGCTGCCTCCGGTGGTGATAACCAACTTCAACCTTTTCAATGAAACGGTACGCACGGATCTCAAGCCGCGTGAATACATTCAATTGCCGTACCTGGAAAATTTCATCTCTTTCGATTATGCCGCTTTAGATTTCAACGCACCGCAAAAGAACGAATATGCATACAAACTGGAAGGTCTGGACGAAAATTGGATATTTGTGGGCACTCGCCGCCATGCTGAATATCCAGATTTAAAACCTGGAGAATACACCTTCCGTGTCAAAGCTGCAAATAATGACGGATTTTGGAATGAATCTGGAGCTTCTGCCCGCATCGTTATCAAACCTCCCTTCTGGCAGGAATTCTGGTTCCACGGATTGGTTACCATGTTGCTCATCGCGGCAGTTATTGTCGGATACCAGCTAAACGTGAGGCGAATCCGCGCTCGAAGTCGAGAACTGGAGACCCAGGTCGAACAGCGCACCAGAGAACTTAAGGAACGCACCACTGAATCCGAGCGCCGTCAGGCAGAACTTGAAGCCCTTTACCGGGCTGACGAAGAGCTGTACCGCTACCTGCACCTTGAGCATGTCTTGCATGCTCTTGTAGATGTAGCAGTTGATATCCTTCAAGCGGATAAAGGTGCCTTATTCGTTTGGGATGAGGCGCATGAGAAGTTGGTTGTTAAGGTAGCAATCGGCTACGGCCAGGGAACAATAGATCGGATGATTTTCCTCCCAGGCGACGGTGCTATTGGAGAGGTAGCAAAAACTGGTGAGCCCGTTCTTATCGAGCGCACGGTTGAAGATCCACGCACCGCAAACACGATCATTATTGCCGAAGGAGTACATGCGACGATTCAAGTACCAATTATGATTGGTGGAAATGTATTCGGCGTTTTCAGCACAGACTACACCCGTCCACATTCCTTTGCCGATCGGGAACTGCGTCTGTTAATTGCTTTGGCACAACGTGCTGCTTTGGCAATTGAAAATGCACGCCTATACGAACAGGCTCAAGAGTTAGCCGCGGTCGAAGAGCGCAACCGCCTGGCACGCGACCTCCATGATTCAGTTACCCAATCACTCTTTGGGGCAACGATGTATGCCGATACTGCCCAATACCAGCTCGCCCTTGGGGAAATCGATGAAGCCGCGGATTCCTTGAGCAAACTGCGCAGTTCGACCAGAGTTGCTTTGGGGGAGATGCGTTTGCTAATTTATGAATTACGTCCACCTATACTTGCGCAAGAAGGTCTGGCTGCAGCATTAGAAGCCCGCCTGGAAACTGTTGAACAGCGGGCTGGTTTGGAAACGAAGCTCATCATTGAAGGGGTTGATCGGCTACCTGAGAATATCGAACAGCAGCTCTATTCGATTGCTATTGAAGCACTCAATAATGCCCTCAAGCATGCTAATGCTGAAAAAATTACCGCATCATTGCGCCGAGAAAATAGAAAAGTTGAATTGAAAATCACCGATGATGGGATTGGATTCGACCTCAATACCGCTTTTGAGAGTGGAGGCTTGGGATTAAAAGGCATCCAGGAACGGGCAGCTGAATTCGGCGGTCAATTAAAAATCGATAGCAAACCTGGTTCGGGAACGACCATAGCAGTGATTTTGGAGATTGAGCAATGATTAATCAGCGGACATCGATCCAGGTGTTAATCGTCGACGACCATGCAATTGTCCGGGACGGTATTCGCTCTCTCTTATCAACCATTGGAGATATCGATGTTATTGGCGAGGCAGCGACAGGTAGAGATGCTGTCAAATTATTCAATCGTTTACAACCAGATATTGTTCTAATGGACCTGGTCATGCCAGAGATGGATGGTATCGAAGCAATCAAGGCCATAATGGAACTACAACCGGAGGCGAAGATATTGGTTTTGACCAGTTTCGCTACAGATGACATGGTCTTCCCTGCTATTAAGGCCGGAGCCAGCGGTTATCTGCTGAAAGATTCCGATTCGGAGGAACTTGTCCGTTCAATTCGCGAAGTTCAACGTGGCGAATCATCCATCGATCCCAAAATTGCCCGCAAATTATTGCGCGAGCTATCTGACCCACCCCCCCGAACTCCTCCGGCTGAAGTAGATCCACTCACTGAACGCGAATTGGAAGTTCTCAAGATGGTCGCCCAAGGGAAAAGCAACGCTGAGATCTCCCAACAGCTGGTGATCAGTGAAGGGACAGCGCGCACTCATGTCAGCAACATCTTAGGGAAATTGCATCTCGCCAGCCGTACTCAGGCCACTTTATATGCTCTTCGCCGAGGTTTGGCCTCATTGCACGATGACGAGAGTTAAATTACTTCCTTCATAGCGAAAACACTACTAATGAGAAGATTCAATAGTACTCCTGAGCTGTCTCAATCTTCTACTTAAATCATAGTTTCTCTCTTCCGCTGTTGACAAGCCCGTCTTAAAGACGGGCTTTTTGCTTACGGAAAATCAGCCTTCTTCAGATGTAATTTAAGGCGCATTTTTCTAAACTGGCTTCATGATGAACGATCTTCTGAAGCGGTTGAAATCTGCGATAAAACCATTACCCATTTCCACCCCCAGGATCCTGACCACGCTCCTTTTGGCTTTCACACTGATGCAGGTCATCACGGTTCGTGCAGAAAGCTCATTAGCGATCATACCAAGCCCACAGGTCAAGCTTCGCAGTGCTTCAGGATCAACCATCTCCTTTTTCGACGCAAACGGAGCAATTTCAAATCAAAATCAATCTGAATCTCGTACCCTACCCCGAATGGTGCTATTCCGCAATGGAAAATTAACTGAACCTCATGAGCGCACCCTGGTGGTCGAGTTTTCGAGGTTGGTGATGCCACCATCAGGTGGTTACATTTCAATTGAGGTATGCACCCAGACCGGAGTAAACACACCCGAGCAGGATATCCAGAAATGTATCCTGGCCTGGCAAGAACAGAAGTGGATTACCCCCTCGTTGAATGGCGAAACACCTGGATAGACGATAATTTTCCTTCACGAGTTCAATGAATTCATTGAACCGAATGGGAATGTTGTCATCACCCCGACCGATTACTTCCAGGTCAACATTCGGATAACTCCCGATGGACATCCCGATTCCAACCCCTTATTCCAATTTACACAGGATTTTGCTTTCCTCTTGGAGAACGAGTGGTTGGTCAATTTACCTCAGGTTCTTGAGCATACTCCAGGATCAGCACCAAAGGAATTAATTGTTTACTACAGTGACATGTTTTTTCCAGGAACTGGACACGGTTCCAACTTGGGTTTACCACGGGAAAAAATTAATCATTATTTAGGATCAGAATTGATTCCAGCCATCTTGGAAGCATATCAGACTGAAAGTGTGGCATGGGGATTTCCCTGGTATGAGGAGTGGCATAGCTATCAGCCAGATGACCCCGCGAAACTCCTTAGCGTGACCCTGACCATCGGTGATACCTGGTACCACGGAAAAGCTCCCGACATCGGTAACGCCGGAATTTCTATCAATCTGCAAAGCGCAGAGAATAAGAGCTATAACAACCTGACTGAGAGCGTGATCAGCAACTTCTACCACGAGTTGTTTCACAATCATCAGCGCTACATCAATTTGCACCTGGGTGGAAATGGTGATATCGATGGTTCTACAAATGCCTGGAAGTTTTTTTCCGAAGGAACCGCTGTTCTGGCTCCATCGGTTGGACAGCAAGAAATTCAGTTTTCCGGAAACCCGGGTTTACATTCTTATTTCATCAATGCTAATGGATTTCTGGCTGGAGGTGGAACTATAAAAAGGGAAATCTATAAAAGCTTTCACGAAATCAATCCCTATCATGGGACGATTTACTGGCGGTTTTTATATGAGCACTGTGGTGGCACGGTTTATAGAGGCGAGAATCCAAAAGCTGGCATGGAAATCATTTGTAATGCATTAATTGTGCTTTACACGAAGAAGATTGTCGATATCCAAACATCTACAAACCTGGCGGAACACTTACCTGAAATTATGAACGAGGCAATAGAGCGAACAATAAACTGTCCTTTTAAGAATTATGAAGAAAGTCTTGACCAGTTTGCCTGGGCAATTTATTCACTTAAACTAGAAAATGGTCGTTGCTCATTCCCAGGTGTACCAACGGAATGTGGATTTTATGATCCAAATAATCTTTACCATTATCTCCCTATTCAAATTATCAAGTATCACTCGGAGGAGTCTATCTCCGAATATTCCGATCACTTGGAACCTGAGAAAATACGAAGTTTCGAAATTCGATTCATAGAGGTTGAGCTTGGCCAATCGACAGATGGGAATCCCTTCAATCTTGAGTTGTTGAACGATCCAAATTCCAGAGCTTCATTCCATCTACAGATAATTAAGTTGAAAACCCGGGGAAAACCAAGCAATCTTGAGTTTGACTCAGCTACCACAATCAAACCCGGTTCTACCAAATTTTCAAAAAATTCTCGGAAACTACAATACTACATTCCTGAAATTGAGCTTGATGATTACGACCGTCTGGGATTAATCATCACCCGAACGGACAACCAAGAAATTTTTGTGGATTCAGGTGGCTATACAATCAAGCTGTACTGAATAAAACACGAATCAATGGTTTGCTAATTTGTTGATTAAATCAATATTATGCGATCCCCCCACCATCGACGACCAGTGCTGTACCCGTAACAAAACTCGCTGCCTCGCTGGCCAGGAACAACACTACCCGGGCC
>JBFFEL010000038.1:0-31808 GCA_041558875.1 Anaerolineales bacterium | reverse complement strand
CCCCAGAAAAAAAGGAAGCTATAAAGCGGCAATTCGGGCTGGATAAACCTTTACCCGTTCAATACGTAGTATGGTTGATTGGTAATGATTGGATGCAGGTCGACGAGGATGGTGATGGCATTGTTGATTCTTATGGTACACGGAAAGGCATCCTGCGCGGCGACTTTGGATTTTCATACCGCACTCGCAACCCGGTACTGGAGGAAATTGGCGACCGGGTGTTCAATACAGTTTACCTGATGGCAATTACTTTAATCGTGGTCGCGATCGTGGCGATTCCGATCGGCATCATATCTGCCATCCGCCAGTATTCAACATTCGATATCACTGCCACAACACTTTCCTTCATGGGCCAGGCGATCCCTGAATTCTGGTTAGGACTTATATTAATCCTCATTTTTTATTCCTGGTTGGAAAACCCTTTTACAGGAGAACCACTGCTGCCATCTGGCGGAATGTCAACTCTTGGTGAGGAATTCTCTATTTGGGATCGCATCAGGCACCTTATCCTTCCAGTTACCATGGGAATGGTGGGATGGGTGGCCTGGTACTCTCGGTTCCTGCGTTCCAGCATGCTTGATGTCAAGAATCAGGATTATATTCGCACTGCCCGAGCGAAAGGACAACAGGAACGCATAATCTATATGCGGCATGCTTTGAAAAATGCCTTGATTCCTTTGGTGACGATGTTCGCCCTTGATTTTCCCTACATCTTTGCGGGTTCGCTCTATGTCGAACTCTTGTTTTCATGGCCGGGGATGGGCCGCCTCTATTATGACGCGGCTACCGCCCGCGATTATCCTGTTCTGATGGCCGTCTTGATCATCGGCGCTGGCATCATCATGCTTTCAAACTTGATGGCGGACATTACTTACGCTTACCTCGACCCACGAGTACGCTACGACTAAATGATTATCTTATGAAATCAACTGATACAAGCGGCTTAGCAATCGAACAAACCTTAGCTGATGGGTTAGTTGTGCGGGAGCATGAGAGCATGACGCGGCTGGTTTGGCGCCGTTTCCGGCGGCATCCTGGAGCTGTCGCCGGAGCAGTGATATTATCCGTGATCATCCTCGCCTCCATTTTCGCGTTCCTCTCACCTTATAATCCAAATGAATCTGATATAAAGAGCAGGTTGGAGCCTCCTTCTTTACAGCACCCCTTCGGAACAGATGCATTGGGTCGTGATCTGCTCACCCGTTGCTTGTATGGTGGGCGCATATCACTCTTTGTGGGTTTGATGGTGATGGTGATCACGTTGGTGATAGGAATCCCAATCGGCATGATTGCTGGCTATTTCGGGGGTTGGATCGATGATATTCTGATGCGCATCATCGATGCTTTCTTATCCCTGCCATCATTGCTGGTGTTAATTCTGTTAAGTGCCATATTGCGCGAGATCGAGTTCCCACTGCTGAAAGCCAACAGCGTGATGACCATCGCCCTGGTGATCGGCATCCTCTCCTGGACTACAATCGCCCGCCTGGTACGGGCGGTCTTTCTCGGCGGTCGGGAAATGGATTACGTCAATGCAGCCCGCGCCCTGGGTGCTGGGAGCGTGTTGATCATGCTCAGCGAGATCCTGCCGAATGGTTTTGGTCCCATCATCGTCGATGCAACACTGGAAATTGGATACGCGATCATGGAAGAATCTGGACTATCATTCCTTGGTTTTGGGGTGATGCCGCCCACAGCCAGCTGGGGCAGTCTGCTGAGTGACGCACAGCAGCATCTTACCAAACACCCCTGGTTGGCGATTTTCCCCGGCTTGATGATCTTCTTTACCATCATATCGATCAACTACATCGGGGATGGATTAAGAGATGCCCTCGACCCTTATAAAGTTCTATCCAAAATTGACGAATAGTTAAAGATGCCTTCCGGCTTTATAAAATACTGACCCAATCAAATCAGGTTATCAAACTTAACCAAGGAAAATTTACCCCATGCCATCTGAAACACCTGCATTAGAGCCAATCAAGACCAACTACAGGATGAATTTTCTATCTAACCAGCAGCTGGACGAATTCCAAGAAGCCACATTGCAGGTACTGGAAGAGGTTGGAGTCCAGTTCCCATCTCAAAAAGCATTGAAGGTCTTCAGCGAACATGGTGCACAGGTTGATCACAAGACCCAGGTAGTAAAAATCCCCCGGCAGATGGTGATGAATGCAATGAACGCTGTTCCCCGCACCTTTGTCATGGGAGCCAGGGAGCCAGAATTCGATCTTAAATTGCAAGAAGGCACATCCTTCTTCACAACCGATGGTTGCGGGTATGAGACCATTGATATCAAGTCTGGTGAAAGGCGCGCCTCCACTAAAGAAGATGTGGGCATGATGGCCCGTATCTGCGACTACCTGCCCTCTATCGCATTCTATTGGCCGATGGTCAGCGCTCAGGATTACGGGGTCAGCTCACCGCTTCACGAGCTTGATGCCACCTGGAACAACAGCATCAAGCATATCCAGAGTGAAACCTTGATGGGCGCCAGGCCTGCTGAATTCGCAGTCGAGATGGCTAAAGTGCTGCGTGGAAGTGCGGAGGAAGTGCGTGCGCGACCGCCCTTCTCAGTTACGATCTGCACGATCGCACCGCTGATGCAGGATAAGGAAGGCATCGAAGGCGCAATGATATTGGCAGAAGCTGGCATTCCGGTCGTGTTCCTGGCTATGCCAACCCTGGGAACGACTGCCCCGGCGACTTTCCCGGGTGCCATGGTGGTGGGTGATGCGGAGGTGATCAGCGCTACCGTGCTGATGCAGCTGGTCGCACCAGGTGCGCCCGTAGCTCACTCGATCATGCATGCCTGGGCTGACCCGCGCAACGCGGCTTATGTCGGATACCCGCTGGATGCCCGCGGGCGCTACACACCAGTTGAGATTGCCCACCATTGGGGTATGCCTGCCTTCGGAGGCGCTTTCGGGACAGACAGCGCCCAGATCGATAGCTGGCAGTCAGCCACTGAAGTCGTCCTGGACCCATTCTTGATTGGGCTTGCGGGATGCGAAATTGTCACCGGCATTGGTTTGCGAGAGACTTATACATTGCTTTATCCGGAAGCGATCATGCTTGACGATGATATTTACCACCGGGCACGCTATGCCTTGATGGAATTGGACGTAAATCCTGAAACGCTTGCCATCGATGTGATTGAAGAAGTCGGTCCAGGAGGTCACTTCCTGGCTCAAAAACACACCCGCAAACACATGCGCCACTCAATGCAGCGGGCTATCACGCAGCAGCTCGATCAAGAGGGAAATTACCTTCCAGCTTTAGATGCCGCGCGGGAAAAATTCGCCTGGATATATGAGAACCACCAGCCAGAACCCTTGGAAGCAGCCGTTCAAAATGAGCTGACCCACATCCTGGACCGTGCCGCCGAAGAGCTAGAGTGAATCCGCCTTAAAAGGAGTTCAGCATGGGTATCTCCATCACTCCAGTTCTAACCCGTTTAGAAGTCGAGCGCATCCACGAGCACAGCCTGGACTTGCTGGAAAGGGTTGGTATCGATTACAAGACTCCGCGTGCCTTGCAGATCCTGGAAAATTTCGGCTGCCCGGTGGACTATGAGCGCACCTGGGCCAGCATCCCCCGCGAGGTTGTCGAATGGGCACTGCAGCAAACCACACGCGTGGTTAAACTGACCGCCAGAGACCCTGACCGCAGCGTGATCCTTGATGGTCGCCGCCCCCACCACACCACCGACAGCCAGGGCACCCAGGTTATTGACCTGGAAAGCGGTGAGCTGCACGACTCCACCACTGAAGACCTCGCATCAGGCATCCGTTTCGCGGATGCCCTGGACCTGATCGAGATTGTCAACGTAATGGTCTCGGCCAGCGATCTCCCCGGTAATGTGCGTATTTTAAATCATTATGCCCTGGCATTCAGCCAGACCTCGAAACACGTACGCAGCGGTGTCCACCGTGCCGAAGAGGTCCCCTTCCTGGTCGAACTGGTGAAAGCTGCCACCGGAGAAGACTACTTCACACCGATCTTTTCTGCAGTTGACTGCACCGTCTCCCCACTGATGCACGACGGGCCGATGACGGAAGCCTGCATCGAGCTGGCTAAGGTTGAGGTGCCGATCATGGTTTATCCCATGCCGTTAGCTGGCGGAACTTCTCCAGTTACCGTTGGTGGGACGATCGTGGTACACAATGTCGAATTTCTCAGTGGATTGGTCTTGTTCCAGCTGGTAAATCCAGGGACACCCATCATCTATGGAACCGGAGCTTCCCAGCTGGATATGCAAACTGGCCGTTACGGTGGCAGCGCGGATGGCTATACTATGTGCTTAGGTCTGGCAGAAATGGCTCGTTTTTACAATCTGCCATTTAACGTAGGTGGATTATCTACCCGCTCTCATGATCTGGATGCACAATATGGTGTTGAGGCGATGACTCATGGATTGTTGGCCTATCTGGCTGGCGCTGATGAAATCTACAGCATGGGTTTGTTGGGTGATGCCCAAATCCTCTCCTTTGAGAAAATGGTTGCGGATAACTTATTAGCTCACCAGCTGGAAGCGATGGTAAAGCCACTCAATGTTGACGAAGCACATTTGCAGGCCGAATTAATTGCGAAAGTTGGCATCGGGGGTCATTATCTGAAGCAGAGAGAAACCCGCGACTTTACCAAGCAAGAATATGTCCCAATGTGGCCGCCAGCCGATAAAACCATACTTGAGCTGGCGCGGGAAGAAGCCTTAGAAATTTATCACCACCATGAACCACCACCTCTACCAAGCGGAGCAAAAGGGCAAATGGAGACCATTCTCAAAGAAGCGGATGCAGCATTCGCTTTATAAGGATTCTCTTATGCATTCAGAAACTCCAGATATCATTCCATTCACTTCACCTATCAAATATGAGGTATTAACTGAGGACCAGATAGAAACCCTAAAAAAGGGCACATTCCACCTGATGGAGAACGTCGGGGTTCGTTTCCCTTCTAAAACTGCGTTGCAAATATTTGCCGATAACGGTGCCTGGGTTGATTGGGAGAACGAAATTGTGCGGATTTCACCTGACCTGGTTGAAAAAGCCCTGTCCAACGCACCGCGCTCGTTTGTTTTAGGAGGTCGGGAGGAACGATTTGACCTGGTTCTGGATGGGAGCCGATCATATCTGGCTACCGATGGATGTGGGGTGAGAGTGATAGATCTAGAAACCAGGCAAGAACGACCGTCACGTAAAGCTGACGTGGCACAGATGGCGAGGGTATGCGATGCTTTACCATTGATCAGCTTCTTTTGGCCTCTGGTCAGTGCTCAAGATCATGGGCTGACTGCTCCACTGCATGAGTGTCATGCAGGATTAACCAATACGCTCAAACATGTGCGCGGCGGCACGACAGTTTTCCGTCAGCTGGCTCAATACATCGTAGAGATGGCCACCGTAGTCGCTGGAAGCGAGTCCGAACGCCGTAAACGCCCCCCGATCTGTGGAAACATCTGCACAATCGCACCTTTGGCACATGACGAAGATGGCATTGAATCGGCATTAACATACGCTGAAGCAGGCATTCCAACCAGTTTTATGGCCATGCCGACCATGGGTTCTACAGCACCTGCAACTCCAATGGGAGCATTGGTGACCGGGGATGCAGAAGTCGTCACTGCGATGGTACTGATCCAGCTTGCCTATCCAGGAGCACCGGTCTTTCATTCGAACTATATTTCGTTGATGGACCCACGCACTGGTGGTTACATCAGTGACACTTCAATTCCCCTGGTAATCATGGCAGCCCAGATGGCGCACGCCTGGAATGTCCCCAGCCTGGGGGGCGGCAGCGTCAGCAGCGACGGTAAGGAAATCGGCTGGCAATCAGGCACTAAAAGCGGGCTGGGATCAGTGATGATTCCTTTGGGTGGCGGTGAGATTTGCGGATATCTGGGAATGCTGGACGGATCAATGCTCCTTTATCCAGAACAAGTGATCCTTGACCATGAGATTTGCTGGGAAGCATACGAATATTTTCGAAAATTTGAGTTTGAGGTCCCAGATATGGCTTTAGATGTAATTGCAGCTGTCGGACCAGGATCTCATTTTCTAAAACAAAAACACACCCGGGACCACATTCGTGATTTTCGTTTGTCTCCCATTTTGCATCGCAATGATTCTAATGGCCGGAGGTTAGATCCACAGGAAGCCGCCTTGGCAGAATTCAAACGATTAAACCAAGATCACCATCCTGAGCCTTTGCCGCAGGAAAAGCTCCTTGAATTGGACCGCATCCTGGAAGCAGCAGATCGGGAAGCAGAAAGAATTGGATGATCCATGGGCGTAAAAACACCTTGGAAGTTTCCAATTGGTTTGCAAAATTCTTATTTATCCCGAGAGGAACTGGAAGGATAATAGCTGCCAGGATCAAACTTTGCGATATTCCGCAAAAGGAGAGCCCATCATGTTCAATGAGACTCCGAAGTTAAGACCAATTATTCCTAAATACCATCGGGAAGTGCTCACAAGCATGCAGCTGGAGGATATCCAGGCAGCCACCCTTGAAATCCTGGAAGAGACAGGTATCTACTGCCCCTCTGAGAAGGCATTGTCCATTTATGCAGAACACGGTGGTAAGGTTGATATCAAAAACAAGATCGTGAAGCTGCCCAGCTCAGTTGTCATGGAGGCCATGTCACATGCCCCGCGTTTTTATACAATGGGATCAAGATCACCAGATCACGACATTGTCCTTGATGGTACCGCGACATACGTCGCAACTGACGGAACTGGGGTGGAGACCGTGGATTTCAAAACCAACCAACGCAGAAACTCCACTAAAGCGGATGTCGCCCGGATGGCACGTATGGCGGACTATTTGCCTTCAATCGGTTTTTACTGGCCTATGGTCAGCGCCCAAGATCACCCGGAGATCGCTTCACTGCATGAATTAGAAGCTTCTTTCAATAATACTGTCAAACACGTCCAGACGTGTACTGTGGTGGAGGAAAAAACAGCCCGCTATGCAATCGAAATGGCCAAGGCCATCTGTGGAGACACCAAGACGATGCAAGCGCGCCCACCATTTTCCTCCCTGATCTGCACCATCGCGCCTTTAGCGATGGACCTCGAATCAATGGAGGCTGCCCTGGTATTTGCCGAGGCGCGCATCCCGGTGGGCTTCATGTCCATGGCTTGTGGTGGATTATCCTCCCCGGCAACAGTGGCTGGAACAGTCGCGGTAGCGGATGCCGAGATGGTGGCTGCCATGGTGCTGATCCAGCAGGCTTACCCGGGTGCCCCGGTCTATCACTCATTGATGCCGAGTCTGATGGACCGCATGACGGGCGATTTCGATGGCGGCGCCTGGAATGTTGACCTGTTCTCACCGATCGCTGTTGAACTTGCTCACAAGTGGGGAGTGCCGACTCTGGCGCCAGTTGGGACATCTGCCAGCGTCTCAGGTTGGTCATCTGCGACGGGAATCAAATCCGTCATACTGTCGGTGGCATTATGCGGTGCAGACACAGCCAGCGGTCTTGGATTGCGGGAAACCTGCACCCTGCTGACAGAGGAGGCCCTGGTTCTGGATGCTGAGTTTTGCAATATGGCGCGCGTCGAAGCAAACGGGTTGGATACCAGCTCGGAAGCATTTTCACTGGACATGATCAAAAAGGTTGGTCCGCGCGGCAACTTCCTGAAAGAAAAGAGAACCCGCCAGCAGGTGCGGGCTTTGGAATACTCTGAGCTGACCACCCAAACAAATCCACAAGGGGGTCGCCGCGATCCGATCGAAGTGGCTCGTGAAAAGACAGCCTGGATTTTGGAGAATCACTTTCCGGAACCGCCAGAGGAAAAGGTGCAAGCCGAACTGAAGCGCATCCTGGCTACTGCCGAACAAGAATTGGCTTGATTGGAGCTATGCTACATGAGGACTGTCCTGCAAGTCTTATCCGAAGAAGAAAAGCACCAGGTGCACTCAAGAACCCTGGAAATTCTGGCAAATACGGGTATCCGGGTCGATACTGCTCAGGGCAGACAATTGCTCAAGGAAGCTGGAGCACATGCTGATGAAGACACCAAGATCGTGCGCATCCCCAAATCACTGGTGGAAGAATCCTTGCGCCTGACCCAAAAAGATATTTCGCTCGGAGCCCGGCGACCAGGTTTCGATTTGAAAATGAATGCGGGTAATTTCACTCTGTTAGCTGACGGTGAGGGTACCTTCGTAACTGATGCCTTCACCGGCGAACGGCGGTTGACCACCAGCAAAGACTGGTTGAATGCCACCCGATTAATAGACTCCATTGACGAGATTGGGATCTACTGGTCGATGGTCGAACGAAGCGATGAACCGCCCATCCCGACCGCCGCCCTGCAGGTGAGCTACTTGAGCAATGTGTTCCGCAACTTCTCCAAACATGTCCAGGATGGATCGCCAAATGCCGAACTGGCTCCCTGGATTTTGGAGGTGCTTCAGGTAATCTTTGGCGATAAAGAAACCATCCGTCGAACACATCCGTACTCTTTTTTACTCTGCCCACAATCACCCCTGGTAATCGACCAGCAGTATACGGATGCCTACCTGGCGTTCCTCGGGTGGGATATCCCAGTTGCAATCATGCCCATGCCGCTGATGGGTGGCACTGCCCCCGGTAGCCTGCTTGGGACAATCATCCTTGCCAACTGCGAGGTGCTGGCAACCTTGTGCATGATCCAGGCCGGTGCCCCGGGAACGCCGATAATTTATGCGCCGGTGATTGCGTTGTCGAACCTGCGGGATGGTTCTTACAGTGCCGGGGCAGTGGAAAGCGGGTTGACCGGCGCGGCAAGCACAGAAATGGCTCGCTATTACGGACTGCCGGTGGAAGCCAGCGGAGGTGGAACCAGCCAATACTCACCCAACATCCAGGCCAGCTATGAGAGAGCTTTAAATTCTGTCTTAACAGTCTTATCCTGGCCGGATATCCTGGTCGGCCCTGGCTTGATGGGTGGATCGACTCATTTTTCCCCGGAGCAGCTGCTGATCGATGTCGAGGTGTATAAGATGGGTATCCGCACCTACCAGGGTATAAAAGCAGGTGAAGACCATTGGTTGGACGATGTGATCCAGAAGGTAGGTCCAGCTGGTCATTTCATGGCCCAACCTTCCACGATAAAAAATATGCGCAGCGGTGAATGGTATCTCACCGATTTCGGCTGGCATGGCAGCTACGAAGAATGGCGTGCATCTGGAAAACCAACTCTCATTCAGGAGGCAAGAGAAAAAGTTGAATATCTACTATCCAACCATGAACCACTCCCCTTGAGCGAGGAAATGGAGCATGAATTAGAAAAAATCTATATGCGAGCAAAAACAAATTAGTAATCAATTGTTTACTATGAGCTAGTACTCAACCAGGTTGATCTTGATTGGTGTATTAAATTCTCTGTTGGGATTTTGAGACTGCTTACAAGCAATTATTAGGCCCACAAGGAGCTAAATTACGCATCCCATGCAATATGGTTGAGGACGAGAATGAAAAATCGTAAAAAATAATCTGAGGAGAAAATCATGCGTGCTCTAGTATTGGGAGGTGCAGGGGCGGTTTGCAAAGAAACTACCCGCGATCTGGCTGAATACAGTGAATATGACGAGATCGTTGTGGCCGATTTCAACATCAAGGCAGCAACCGAATTGGTAAATGACATCGGTGAAAAACGCCTCACTCCCTTATTTTTTGATGCAGAAGATTATGGATCCATGCTCAAATTGTTCCCCGGCTTCGACGTCGTGATCAATGGATTACCCTGGAAGTATGATCTCCCGGTGACAAAAGCATGTGTGGAGGTCGGCATCAATGGTCTGGATGTATCCACGGAAGAAGATCAATGGGACTACGACGAGACTGCCAAGAGCAAAGACATGGTGTTTATCCCCGGGGTTGGCGCCACACCTGGCATAACCAACGCCATGGCCAAGCAAGCCGCAGATCAGATGGACGAGGTGGACGATATCCAGATCAATTTTGCTGCCTTCCGCTGCCCGGCTCCCGCGCCAGGCTTGTTGATCACCTTCTTGTGGGAGTTTCATCCAAACACGGAATCAAGAGTCTACTACGAGGATGGCGAATTCATCTGGGTTGGACCTTTCGAGGGACTAAAGAAAGTGAATTTCCCCGGACCCATTGGCGAGCAAGAAGTATGCTACATTCCTCATCCCGAAACCCGCACCATGCCCAAGTCTTTAGGTGCGAAAAAAGTATCCGTTCAGGGATGCTTTCCTCCACATGCTATGCGCATCGGCAAAGTTATGTTAGATTGGGGTCTTTACTCGGATGAAAAAGTTTCCATCCAAGGCATAGAGGCCTCCCCATTTGACATCATGTTCGATCTGCTGATGGCATTACCCGAGACAAAAGAAACACCAATATGGGCTTATGGCCTGGTGGTTGATGTTTATGGTAAAGTCAATGATAAGAAAGTCAAGGATACGCTGTGGAGCACTCACCCACCGCAGGAGGAATGGGGTGGTTCAGCAGCTTACTATAAGAACATCGCCATCCCGCTCAGCGTGGGCGCACAAATGATCACCTCTGGCGAGGTTACGGCGCGAGGGGTTGTTCCACCAGAATCAGCAATTGATCCAGGATTGTTTTTTGCTGAATTGGAGAAGCGAGGGATTCGAGTTGAAGAGAAGTTTGAAGAATTGGAATAAGAATCAACCTATCGTTGATTAGATAATTGGAGGTAATAATGAAATTACAAGGAGAAAAGACCCAGGAATTCTTCGACAGGGGAAAAAAAGTTATCCCCTACGGGGTGAATTCAAACTTTCGCTACTGGGGTGATGAGGACACAATTGTCATCAACCGTGGTGAAGGTGCTTACGTCTGGGATATGGATGGCAAACGCTACATCGATTACCGCCTGGGTTTTGGACCGGTGATCCTGGGTCACGCCTACCCAGAAGTGGTTACCAGCGTACAGGAGGCACTGCAAGGAGGGAATATTTTTGCCTGGACCACGCCTTATGAAATCAGCGTCGCAGAGCGTATCACCCGCATGTGCAATGTAGATAAAGTGCGCCTGACGAACACCGGCACGGAAGCGACCATGCATGCCCTGCGTATCGCACGTGCCCATACTGGTCGAGAAAAATTCATCAAATTTGAAGGCCAATACCACGGTATGGCTGATTACTTCATGTTCAGCACAGCCTCATCCTACCGTGGTGGACTTGGGTCGCGCCGCAGTCCGATCCCTTTAGCGAACACCTCGGGTATCCCTAAAGCGATCAACCATTATGTTCTTACGGTTTTGTACAACGATTTTGAGGGCCTGGAAAGGAAAGTCAAGGACAACTGGGGTGACCTGGCAGCCATCATCGTAGAACCCATGTTGGGGAATACAGCCAGCATCATGCCCCAACCAGGATTCCTTGAAAAGATCCGTGAGCTGTGCGACCAATATGGCATTGTGATGATCTTCGATGAGGTCAAAACTGGTTTCAGAATCGCCAAAGGAGGTGCTCAAGAATACTTTGGCGTTCAAGCCGATCTGGCTACTTATGCCAAGTCAATGGGCAATGGTTTCCCAATTGCGGCCATCGCCGGCAAAGAAGAGGTCATGATGACCATTGAACCTGGAGCAATGGCCCATGGCGGCACGTATTCAGGCAACGTGGTGGGTGCGGCAGCTGCGGAAGCGACACTGGAAATATTAGAAAACCAGCCTATTCTTGAAACCATTAATGAACGTGGAAAAGCATTAATGGCTGGCATCGGAGATGTCCTGACTGAAGCGGGCCTGCCTCACGTGGTAACTGGCGTACCCAGCATGTTTGGTATCTTCCTCGGTAGTGATGAGGAACCACATGATTTTCGTGATTATCTGGCAGGTGATGGCGAATTGTATGAGGAGATCAGCATTGGACTGAACCGGCGTGGGATCCAACCCGATGCGGACGGCAGGGAACCCTGGTTCCTCTGCTATGCACTCAGTGAAGAGGATGTGGCTGAAACACTAAATGCATTCAACGATGCTGTCAAGGAGGCAAAGCATAAGTAAAGTCATCCAAAGCAAGTTGGAAATATTTTCTTGCCAGGAGGATTAAATTTGTTCCTCTGGTAAGATTATTCTTATTATCTTTCCTCAGTGATGATAGTTGATTTAAACAAAAATTATGAGTATAAACAAATGGTAGCCGAATCTGATTCTCTTGAGAAGACAGGCACGAATCAAGATAAAGTACTGGTAAGAGTAAAGAATCTGGTCAAACATTATCCGGTACGGGGTGGAGTGCTCAGGCGCGTGGTCGGCTGGGTGCAGGCTGTTGACGATATCAGCTTTACCATTCACGCAGGAGAGACATTAGGATTAGTTGGAGAATCGGGTTGTGGGAAGAGCACTGTAGGTAACTGCATTCTGCGTTTGATCCAACCCACCAGCGGTTCGGTTGAGCTCAATGGAGATAATATCTTCGAGAAGGACTCCAAAGAGATGAAGTTGATGCGGCGCAACATGCAGGTCATTTTTCAGGATCCATATTCATCTCTCAACCCACGTAAACCAATCGGTGACTCGATTCTGGCCGGCTTGAAAATTCACAAGATCGGCGATGGCCAGGAGCAGGTGGACATCATGCATAACATGCTCCGCAAGGTCGGCCTGGATCCGTATTACGCTCACCGCTACCCGCACGAGTTCTCGGGTGGGCAGCGCCAGCGGATCGGTATCGCCAGAGCCCTGGTGCTGCATCCCAGTTTTATCGTCTGCGATGAACCAGTCTCCGCTCTGGATGTTTCGATCCAATCCCAGGTACTGAACTTGCTGAGGGATTTGCAGGATGAGTTCAACCTGACCTACCTTTTTATCGCCCACAACCTGTCAGTTGTTGAGCATATCTCGGACCGCGTGGCAGTCATGTACCTGGGGAAAATCGTTGAAATGGCGCCGCGTGACTTGCTCTTCGAAAATCCACTCCATTTGTACACCCAGGCGTTGATCTCTGCTATCCCAATCCCAGATCCAAATTTGGAGCGCGAACGTATGCTGCTCGAGGGCGAAGTTCCCAGCCCGTTAAATCCACCATCAGGCTGCCGATTCCACCCACGCTGCCCGGTGGCAATGGACATCTGCTCACAGGAAGAACCACGTTTGGAAGAATTAGGACCAGACCACTGGGTAGCATGCTTTTATGCAAAGGAGTCAAACTTATCAGAAGTTTGAAAAGAATAAGACCAAACGGATAATTTAGCAAAAAAATACCTGCGAATTCTGCAGGTATTTTTTGATTAATGAAGCTTCCTGGATCGTTATAAACCAAGTAAATCCTTTTTCTTAGCTTCAAACTCTTCATCTGAGATAATGCCTTTATCGCGCAGCTCACCCAGTTTTTCCAATTCCTCCAGGTAGGATGGTTCACTTGCGCTTGGGGCAGGTGCTGGCTCTGTGGTTTTCCCAAGAGCAGCCTGATCCTCCTCTGTCAAAGGTTGAGATTGGATGTTTAGATCCTGCATCGCCTGCTCCAGGTCCTCATCTTCAAGCTCATCCGGTGGAATACCAGTGTGCTCCTCGATTTTTTGGGCGTCCTTTTGGGTGAGTTTCACTGCGGCATAAGCACCTCCGGCAGCCAGCAGCATGAATCCGCCCACCATGACCATCCTCCTTCTTCTTCGTCGACGTACCCTCCTGACAGTTCGCCGGGTCGTCCTCCGGGATGTCTTTCGTGCAGTACGCCTTGCACCTCTGCGTCTTGCCATTTGTAACCTCCAATATTAATCAGGAATTTCTACAGATAATTGTAATTCAAGAATTGGTAAAGGCGAAGCAATCCTAGTGTAGTTTTCCTCGTTATTTTCACCAGATGCACATCCCTTACAAATTCCATATTGCTATATTCGGATGATTTTGATAAAATTCGCAAAATACAAGGTTGTCTGGTTGGGGAAATGAATGGCAATAAACCGATAATTTAAAATTCATATCTTTCTCGAGGTAAAGACATATGAGTACTCGTTTGAGATTTTACATAATGGTGTTAATTGCAACCGGAATGATGATCTCTGGGTGTGCTAACCCACAATCCCAAGACAACAATATTCAGGACGAAACAATCAGTGATTCTCAAATCATTACAGGTAATATAACCTTTCCGTCAGCATCGAATCCCGAACCAGAATGGCAAGAGGATTTCGATTTGGCCGGCTGCACGATGAGCACTGAAGGACGCAATGACTTTTTTATTCTTGAACCCGGATTCCAGCTGGTCTTGGAAGGCGGAAACGAAAAGCTGGCCATCACCGTGCTGGATAAAACGATCGAGATCGATGGCACCCGGACCCGCGTGGTTGAAGAGCGGGAATGGCGCAATGATGAGATCATTGAAATTTCCTACAATTTCTTCGCCTTCTGCGATGAGACGAAAGATGTCTTCTATTTTGGCGAAGATGTCGATATGTTCTCAGGAGGTGTTCTCTCCAGCCACAGTGGCGCCTGGCGGGCAGGAGTAAACGATGCCCGGGCAGGTCTGATCATGCCCGGAGATCCAGTAGTAGGCATGAAATATTTCCAAGAAATTGCCCCCGGTGTGGCGATGGACCGGGCGGAAGTGATCAGTCTTGATAAATCATTAAATACGCCTGCCGGTGAATTTACAAATGTACTCGTGACAAAGGAAGGCACTGCGCTTAATTTACTCGAGCAAGAGTTTAAAACTTACGCCTCTGGGATTGGACTCATTCAAGATCAAAACTTGCTGCTGACGGAATATGGATTCGTTGAACTAGAATAAACTAGTCCCACGATATCAACAGGGCTGCCATTTCTGGCAGCCCTGTTATTAGTGAAATCTCTGGTTTATTGTAATTGAATATTATCCGTTTTACGGTCCTTGCATTGGAGAGGTACCGCCAAACACACTCGCGGCATTCTCGTAAGCACTTTCTTCTAAAGCCAGAGCCAGCTCATGAATTTCGGCCAGTGCTTCTGCATCTAACTCGATAATTTCGATCAATTCAAGCTCTTCCTGGGTAGCATCCGCCCCGCGGAAGCCAACTTGAATGTTGCCAATAGCGGCAGCATAATATTTCAGCTGGTAGGCATCCTCCTCTTCCAAGCTGGATTCAGCGATCACCAGGACACCCTCGAAGCAATCATATTCAACACAGGTCTCCTCGTCCACCGCATCAACCTGACCGTAATCTGTCCACTCGACCTCTGGACCCCAGCCCTGGAAATAGGGTGGTGTCCCCAGCTGCGGGTCAGCCCACATCTTGATCCCAGCCATGGCTCCTTCTTGACCATGCAGCCAGGCCGGATTCTCAACGATTTCGCCATCCTCGTATTCTTCAGGATATTCGCCAAAGTACCAGACATTACCATCATTATCCTGACCATAGAAGGCGATCTCAGCCTCGATTAACTCATCATCGCTGATGTCGATGACATAAATGACCACGGTTTCGGTGCCATCGATCTCCTTGGTTAGTTCGGTAACGGTGAACTCAATGCGGTGTGGGATTTCCTCACCTTCTTCTACCGTGACACCTTCGAAGATCAGTTGCGTTCCAGGCGCCAGGGGCAGCCATTTGTTATCGACTGTGGTCGGATTATCAAAAACAATGGAATCGAAATTCTCCCATACCTTAACTGGTTCTTCCACATCTGCCATGGCGTCTTCATCTGCTTCGGCTTCTTCTTCCATCCCACCAGAAGCTTCGATATCTTCATCGATATAGCTGGGCGAGGTTTGGTCGTAAACTTCCTTACTCTGTTTATAAGCCCGGGCTTCCAAAGCCAAAGCTGCTTCGCGGGCAGATGCCATTTCCTCCGCGTCCATCTCGACTACTTCGACCAGCTCCAGCACTTCCCGGGTGGCATCCAATCCCCGCCAGCCGACCTGGACATTGCCAACTCCCTCAGCATAGTATTTCAGCTGGAAAGCATCCGGCTCCTCTTCGCTGTATTCAGCAGTGATCAAAACACCGGTGTAGCAATCGGCGGGGACGCAGGTCTCTTGTTCAACCATGTCTACCTGCCAGCGATCGGTGAATCCAACCGCCGGTCCCCAACCCTGAGAGTAGCTGCCATCTCTGGCACCAGGATCAGCGGCCATCATAATCCCCGCCTGGGCGCCTTTGAGTCCCGAAATCCAGGCTGGCGCTTCGACCAGTTTTTCATTCTCATAAACTTCTGGATATTCACCCATGCGCCAGACATTGCCATCGTTGTCCTGGGCATAAAAAGCCAGCTCCGTTTCTACCAAATCTCCACCGCTGTAATCCTCATCCCAGGTTACCACAGTCATCACACCGTCAATCTCTTTGACCAGATCAGTGACAGTGATGATCACCTGATGTTCGGTAACTTCACCGCCTTCTTCGGTGACTCCTTCGTAGATGTACTGCATACCCGGAATGACCGGCAACCAGGGGTTATCGATATTGGTTGGATCGTCGAAATTCGAGTAGTCAATTTCCTCGAGCATTCCAGCAAAATCAGTAGTCTCATCTAAGAGAGGTTCCGGGGTATCAGTTGGCGCCCTGGTTGGGCGAGGGGTATTAGGTACGGACTCTTCAGCCGGTGCACTCGCACATGCGGCAGCCAATAAAGCGACCAAACCAACAACAGCAAAAATGATCAAGTGACGATGTCTCATCCAAACCTCCCAGGCACACTATCAAGTGTGATGATTCTCAAAATCTTTATTCTAAAAATCTTCTTCTGATTTGTCATTCTGAGCGAGGTAAGAGCAAAGAATCTCTAAACAGATTGATTTTACCAATGAGCTATTTAGAGATTCTTCGTCGCTTCGCTCCTCAGAATGATAAAAGTATTTACACTTACACTTCGTTTTCTAGTTCCTATGCTGCCTGAACCTCAGCTGGTAGAGGTGAAGAACCATTCCTCCTACCGAAGACCAGGTATAGGGAAGGCACGATGAACAGGTTGACCAGGGTCGAGGTTACCAGACCACCCAGGATGACAATCGCCATCGGGTGCTCGATTTCATGACCCGGGATTTCACCTGCTACTACCAGTGGAACCAGAGCCAGGCCAGCCGTCAAGGCGGTCATCATGATCGGGGAGATACGCTCTTTAGCACCTCGCAGCACAAGATTGAAACCAAAGGTCTCACCTTCGAATTCCTCCAGATGCTGGTAGTGGCTGATCAGCATGATGCCGTTTCTGGCAGCAACCCCCAGGATCGTCAAAAAGCCCACAAGCGAGCCCAAGGAGAGCACACCGCTGGTGAAATAGGCGGCAATAAGACCACCCACTAATGCTAACGGCAAGCTCAGGAAGGACATAAATGCCAAGCGGAAACTACCCAGGGAAACCCGCAGCAGGAAGAAGATCACCAAAACTGCCGCGATCCCTGCATACAACAAGCGCTGGCTGGCAGCCTGCGATTCGGCAAATTCTCCCAGCAGCTCGGCATGGTACTCTAGAGGGAAATCGATCTCAGCCATTGCCTGTTCGACATCGGCGACAGCTGATCCAAGATCGCGCCCCTCTAATTTCGCTTCAACATCTATCCGCCGGGCGGTACCCTCGTGGTTGATGGCATTGGGCACCGGCTGGATCGATATATACGCAACTTCCTTCAGCTGCACTTTCGTACCAGAAGGTGTATCAATCGGCAGTTCGAGAATATTGGTGTAATTTGCACGCGTCTCTGCCGTGCTCCACACCTGAACATCGTAAGTTCTATGGGCGATGTGAATGTCACCAGCTTCCTCACCTGCCACCATGTACGCTGCGGCTCGACGCACATCACCCGGTTTGAGCCCATATTGCTGGGCTTTATCCAGATCAACTTCGACCTGAATCTGGGGTATGTCGACCAAGAGTTCGGTATGAACATCTTCCAAACCTTCAATACGATTGAGTCTTTCTTCAACCTCAGCTGCCTTGGCTCGCAGAACCTCCATATCAGGTCCGAAGATGCGGATCACGATCGGGTCGCTCGAGCCGGTCAGCACCTCGCGAATGCGCTCTTTCAAGTAGGTCTGCACATCGCGATATAAACCTGGATAACCATCGACCAAGGTCTGGATTTTGTTCAAGGTCTCGTCATAATCCACAGACGGATCGACCGACACCCAGTTTTCGCCGAAATAGATGCCGTAAACCTCATCCATCAACAAAGCCTGCCCGATGTGCGAACCGCAGTTGCGCACACCTGGAATGGTCATCAGTTCCTCACAGGCTTCTTGCGAAATGCGGAACATCTCATCCCTACCGGTGCCCGGTTTTGCCAACCAGTGCATCAGGAAGTCGCGCTCCTTGAAAGAGGGCAGCAGTTCTGATCCCAACAGTGGATAAATGATCACACCAAGCACCAGGAGCACCACCGTCGTCGAGTAGGCAAAGATGGGGCGCTTTAACGAACGGGACAAAACAGCTACATAGCTGCGATGCAGCGGGGGGATGATCGGTGAAATGCGCTCCCGGATGGGTGCATTATTAAGCAGGATCAGCACCAATGCCGGGGTGACCGTGAGGGCGATGAACGGCGATACAAGTGTGGCTACAATGTAAGCCTGGGCCAAAGGGCGGAAGAATGCCCCGGAAAGACCTTCCATGAAAAAGACTGGCACCAGGGCTGTCATTTCAATCAAGGAGGCGGTAACGATCGCTTCCCGCACTTCAACCGAGGCATCCAGGACGATCGTCGCCGTTGGTTTATCACTTCCTTCGCGGCGGGCTTGTCGCATACGCCGGACGATGTTCTCCACGTCGACGATGGCGTCATCCACGACCGCCCCGATGGCGATCACCAATCCTGCCAGCACCATCACATTGAGCGTGGTGTCAAAGGCATTCAAAACCAGCAGCGTGATGACCATCGTTAAAGGGATGATCGTAGCGCTGATCAAGGCAATGCGCCAATCCCAGAGAAAGATCAGCAAGACCACCACCACCAGCACACCACCAATCAGCAGCGATTCGACCAGGTTGCTCATGGCAACCTCGACGAAAGTTGCCGGGCGGAAGATGGTGGTATCGAATTCGATCCCCGGCAGGCCAGGGCGCAATTCTTCCATAGCGGCTTCCAGGCCGTTGGTCACCTCGACGGTGTTGGCCCAGGGAAATTTCTCTACGATCAGCAAAAGTCCCTCGCCATCATTGACCACCGCGTCGCCGATCATTGGCCAGGTATCCATGATAGTAAGAGCTACATCTCCCAGTCGTAGAGGAGAGCCATCGGACTTGGTGCGATCGTTGATCGGTACATTGGCCAGATCTTCCGCGGTTACGACCGGCAAGACCTGGAAGATCTGCATCCGCTGGTTAGGTGTCTCCAGGAATCCACCCGCGCCAACTTCAGACCCGGTGGAATACTCGATCAAGCCCACATCCAGGGTATCCGAGGTAACTTGCAGCACCTCATCCATCGAGACGTTATAACCCGCCATCAGCTCTGGATCGACCTGGACGGTGAGCATGTCGATCTGCTCACCCCAAATGGCTACATTGGCCACGCCAGGCACCCGCAGCAGGCGCTCCCTAATCTTCCAATAGGTGATCATGGAGAGCTCTCTGAGATTGTATTCATCAGACGTCAAACCGATCTTGAGGGTGCGGGCAGTTGACGACAGGGGCGGCAGCATGAACGGCGGGCTGGCCCAGGTCGGTAACTGTGGTGTGGCAATCGCCATTCTCTCTTGAACCAGCTGCCGGGCCTCCATCAGGTCGGTACCCTGTTCAAAGATCAACAGGATTGAGGACAGCTGGTTCACCGATTTGGATCGCATCACGTCGAGTCCGGGTGTACCAGCAAAGACCTGTTCTAAGGGTATCGTCACCAGGGATTCAACCTCCGCCGAAGATAAACCCAGGCTGGGCGTCTGAACCTCAACCCTGGGCGGTGCAAATTCGGGGAAGACATCAATCGGCATGTTGCGGATCAATCCGATACCCAAGATCATGAACACCGCGGCAAGGAAGACCACTAAATAGCGGTACTTGAGACTCGTCGCAACGATCTTGTAAAAAATGTTCATTTTCCAACTCCGGTATCAGTACCGTGTAGCTCCGCGACACCGACGGTAACCACAGTCGTGCCCGCGGCAGGTCCTTCAGTCAGGACAACTTCATCACCCTGGATGAAATCGACGACTACCGGTACGCGCAAGAAGTTTCGAGGTTCTGGATTGATGTAAATCCAGGTATCGCCATAAATGTCATAAATTAGCGAGGAGAAAGGGACCACCAGACGGGTTCCTTCGTCTCCCGCCAGAGATACCTTGACCATCAACCTCTGGCCGGTTGCCAGGTTGGCTCCATCTACTGAGTAGTACACAGCCCTTGTGACGCCGTCCTCGTCCTCATCATCGTCCATGCCCGGCAATTCGTCCAGCTCGGCTTCGAAACCCTCATCATCATCATCATCATCTTCCTCATCATCATCACCCAATGGGAAGACGGAGACCGGGCCATTGGGATCGATCGCACTCAGTTCATCTGCGGTGAGACTGACCATGACCATCGCGCCGCCATCGGCGCTGGCTTCCATCACTTCTCCCCCGAAAGTTCGTGTCTTGGCAATCTCTACTTCTTTGACCTCATCGGTCTCGATTCCGAGACGCTCAACAGCTTTCTCGGTCAGGATCAACAGGTAACGACCATCACCTTGATCGACCTTCTCCGCGGGTTCAATATACTCGTAATCTGATCCGTCAGAACAAGCTGATAAACCAATTGCAGCGATCAAGATTACTACCAGCCCAAACCAAAGATTTCTGTGCTTCATTTTTTCCTCCGATATTCATTGCTTAACTTATAACTTATGATTGCGAGGGTGTCGCTACTTGTTCGGAATCGAATGCCCGCTCACTCTCTGGCTCCGTATGCATACCGAAACGCAAGTACAGTGCAGGCACCACGAACAGAGACAATAATGTTGAGGAGATCAGACCGCCCAACGATACGACAACCATTGGATGCAGGATCTCCAACCCAGGGATAGCCCCTGCGAAGAGTAATGGCAAAAAGGCAATGGCGAGACCAAGGGCAGTGATCAAAACCGGCTTCATCCGCTCTACTGCCCCACGGACAACCAGGTCAGGACCAAATTCAACCCTTTCATTCTGCTCAAGATTCTGCATATGCTTCACCATGACGATGCTGAAGCGAAGCGCAAGCCCAAGGATTACCAGGAAGCCAAATAACGAGCCCAAGGTAATTTCTCCACCGGCGATCAATGCGGTCACCAATCCGCCCGACAACGAGGCCATGACGGTGAGAAAGATGGCAAAGGCCAAGTGCCAGCTCCAGAAGGTTGCCTGCAAGAGCAGGAAGATTCCGATTACAGCGACACCGGCTATGATCAGCGTTTGCTGTTGGGAAGCCTGGCGTTGGGCAGTTTCACCCAAAAGTTCGATGTGATATTCGAGGGGGAGATTAACCCCGGCGATGCTGTTCTCCACATCAGCCGCTACTGCACCATAGGAACGTCCGGCGACATTGGCAGTAACATCAATATAGCGGGAGACTGCATCGCGCTCGATATTAACCGGAATCGGTGAGATGCGAACATCCGCAACTTCTCCAAGGACGACATGACCACCACCAGGGGTATCGATCAGCAGGTTCTCAATATCTGTCAGACTTCTACGCACATCCGGCACACCCCATACCATTACGTCGAACACCTTCTGTTCCTCATAAAGATTCCCGACCCGCAATCCTGATAAAAGGGTGGTTGCGGACCTGCGCACATCACCAGGCTTTACCTGGAAACGCTCGGCCGCGGCCAGGTCAACTTCAATTTCGACCTGTGGTTCTACCGCGAAGTATTCAACTTCAAGATCGGCGATGCCGTCTACGGATGACATGGCAGCTGCCACTTCTTCCGCTTTGCTTTCCAGGACCTCAAATTCATGTCCGAAGACCCGGACGACCATGTCTTTTCCGCTTTCCGTTGCAAGTACCTGATTGATCCGTTCTGGCTGGTAAGTATCCACATTGCGCTGCAAGCCAGGGTACCCGTCTACCACCTGGTTGATAGCAACCATGGTGGCATCATAATTTGCGCTGGGATCGATGCTGATCCAGATCTCACCGGAATTAATGCCAGTCAGCTGGTCTCCGGTGATTGCTCTTCCTACATGGGAGCCGATATTACGCACCCCTGGAATTGCCCGCAGCTCACTCGTCGCTTGAGAAACAATGCGACTCATTTCAGGCTGAGATGTCCCCGGTGCAGCGTCGAATTGGATGCGGATATCCGTCTGTTTAAACGTCGGCATGAGCGATACATTCAAGAATGGAATGGTCAGCAAACTCAGCACCACGATCACGCCCGCCACGATATAGGTCAGGCGAGGGGCTTTGATGATCCCGGAGACAAACCCGGAATAAATGCGCCCGAAGAATCCGATGACTGGCGATTCGCGACGCTCGTGATTCCTGAGCAGGACCATGCTCAACGAGGGAGTTAAGACCAGGGCGACAATCGTGGACACAAGCATCGCCACCACAAAGGCAATTCCAAACGGCTGGAAGAACCTTCCGGTTATGCCCTGGATTAAGAATATTGGCAGCAGCACCAGCAGCAAGATCAGGAAGGCTGAGACTATCGGTCCCCGCATCTCCGCCCCAGCTGCGACGATCAGATTTTCTTTCGCTTCACCTTCCATGTCCCCTTCATGGCTGAGGAGTCGCCGCTGTATATTTTCCGGATCGATGATGGCATCATCGACGATGATCGCCAGGGCGACCACCATTCCGGCCAGCAGCATCACATTTAAAGTGGTGCCAAATAAATAGAGGACGAGCAAGCCAAAGATTAATGACGCTGGAATAGCAACCAGGCTGACCAGGGTGGGTCGCCAATCCCAGTATAAGATGAACAGCACCAGGAGCAGGAGGCCAGCGCCGATCAACAACACTGTGGAGAGGTTTCCGGTCGCCAGATCAATGTAATTGGCCGGTCGGAATACAGTCGTGTCTACAACGATTCCATCCAGACCTTCTTCCATCTCCTTGAAAGCTTTTTCAACTGCCTGGGTCACTTCCAGGGTATTCTCATTGGGGAATTTTTCGATCACCAGCAGCAAGCCAGATTCACCGCTATTGAGTACCGCATCACCGATCAAAGGTTGGTGATCTTCAACGACCTCACTCACATCGCCAAGTGTGTACGCGGTGCCTTCCACTGGAATTTTGCTCAATTCCTCCGCGGAGGAGATTGGGAAGCGATGCATGATGCTCAGCCTTTGATTGGGAGTATCAATCCACCCAGAAGTCCCCGGTTTTGAAGATTCCAGATAGCTCAAGGGAGAGACCCACATGGCTTCGCCGGTGGTTGCGATCACATCTTGGAGGGTAACGCCTTTCTCCTGTAGATCTTCCGGATCTACCAGCACCTGCAGCTGCCATTCACGCAAGCCCCAGGTGGCTACGTTAGCCACCCCGGGAACGCCCATCAGCCGGGGAGCAATGACCCAGCGTGCCAGCACACCCATATCAATCAGTGATAGTTCATCAGAAGAAAGGGAGACCATCATGACCCGGTTAGTCGTCGACAGGGGCTGGAGCATGACCGGCGGATCGGACACATTCGGCAGGGCGAAGGTCTGGGTCAGCCGTTCCTGAACCATCTGGCGCGCCTGGATGGGGTCAGTTCCTGGTTCGAAGATCATGATGATAGACGACAGCCCGCTGACTGAACTGGAATAAATCTTGTCCAGCCAGGCGACCCCGTTCAGCAGGTCGGCCTCCATCGGCACGGTCAGCAGGGCTTCCACTTCCGTAGATGACAACCCGAGTGCTTCCGTTTGGACCTCAACGATGGGCGGGTTGAACTCCGGGTAGACGTCCATCGGCATTTCCCTGATCTGGGAGACGCCATAGACCATCAACACTATCGCCAGGATGATCACCAGGTAGCGAAGATGGATGCTTTGTTTAATAATTCCTCGTATCATATCTCTAACCTCCGGTTAATTTTTTTGGACGATCTTATTTAATAAAAACTACAAAAACATTGCACGTTTGTCAAGACATGTTTAATAAATTTATGGGATGAGATTGACTGGCATGCCGCGTAATAGGAAGACCCCCAATACCATCACTACGAGGGCAATTATTATAACCAGGTAGCGATATTTGAGACTTATCCCAACCAACCAACGTACCATTTGTCAACAGCTCCCACTCCAATTCCTAATCCCAAACCCGTCACGAAGATTCCTTCAACACTTCGCAAACAAAATAGCAGTAGTTTAAGTTGTTAAAATTAATTGGCCCCACCAAAAGATCACAAGGTGGTTGTAATCTTAAAGTAACCTGTATTTCCCAAGCCAATTAAGGTTACCACTCCCGGCAAAATATGCATGGATTATTGCATAATTACTTATAAGTTCAAAATAAAAAACTTTCTTACCTCTTAGTTTATAAACGTATCACTAAACAAAACGTTACACTTTTCTGGTGGAATTATTCGCAATTTCTCTTGCAAGTTTGGTGATACAAAAATATATTCGTACTTTTATAGCACACATCTAAATAAGATGCAATAGGCAGAATTTGTCTAAATTGTTCATTCCCATAAAAGGTTTTCTACCAGTCCGAATCTACAAGATTATAAGTGATTTATTACCAGGACACATACCGGATATTAGGTAAATCTTATACCTCACTTGAGGTATACACCCAAGAAATTACCAGAATATTTTCAATTTTTTTTGATTTTTTAGCCTGAATTTTAAGATTTTCATTTGAGTGATTAATCTTGGGAATTCAAGCCAGGTTTTTTTTCAAAACATTTCATTATGCGATGAGTTGGATCAAATAAAATTGCAGAGCACCAATTTCTGCTAGAATTAGGTAATTTCTATTTCCAAGGTGGATGTGAATGAAAATTCAGCCCAAATCTCGAATGCTCTTCATCGGTGATTCGATCACCGATTGTGGGCGCGCTAGGCCTGTTGGGAAAAGTGATTCTGTTGGCGCGCTCGGGAATGGATATGTCAGCCTGGTTAATGCAGCTTTCGCCTCGGTGTATCCGGATTATGAGATCAGGACCCTCAACACCGGAGTCTCAGGAGACACAGTCCTTGATCTGAACTACCGCTGGCAGAAGGACGTCCATTCCCTGAAACCGGACTGGCTGAGCGTGATGATCGGTATCAATGATGTCTGGAGGCGGTTCAGCCTGCTGGGATCTTTCAGAGGAGAAATAACGGAAGATTTGTTTGCAGATACACTCGGTGATCTTGTCCGGCAGGTGCGGCAAGATTTGCAAGGACTGGTCTTGATGACTCCATACTACCTGGAATCGAACCGCCAGGAACCACTGAGGATGATGATGGACCGTTACGGTGAGGTTGTAAGGGAAGTCGCCGAAAACGAAGGTGCCATCCTGGTGGATACACAAGCGCATTTCAATCGGGTAATGGGGTGGATCGATCCACTGCAGCTGGCTGAAGACCGTGTGCATGTAAATTTAACTGGACATATGATCCTGGCGCGGGCATTCCTGCAAGGAATTGAGTTCGATTGGGAGAGAAATCCAGGCTAGAGATTATCAGAAAGTAAATACGGGCTGTGATAGAATCACTTATCCACGCTTCTAAACCACAAACTTCTTCATTAAATCTATACTGACGCAATCAAAAGTATCAACGAAAAATCAACCCAACAGCTGACAGATGGAGAAAAAGCGCATCATTCTTGATACCGACCCGGGCATCGATGATGCCCTGGCGATCCTGCTTGCCCTGGGTGTACCAGAGGTTGAACTGGAAGCGCTGACTGTCACGTTCGGCAACTGCTCAGTCGACCAGGGTGTCATAAATGCCTTGAGCATTCTCGAATTGGCTGGAGCGACTGATATACCGGTAGCGAAAGGCGCCGACCGTCCGCTGGTTCAGCCACTGCTCCTGGCTCCTGAAACGCATGGAAATTCTGGACTTGGTTACGCGCAGCTGCCATCACCAAAGACCAAACCCGATCCGACTCCCGCTGCATCTCTTTTGATTGAAAGAATCCTGGCAAATCCTGGTGACATAACCATCGTGGCGGTTGGGCCGTTAACAAACCTGGCACTGGCCATCCGCACCGAACCTCGCTTGCTCGCTGCGATTAAAGAGGTCTACATCATGGGCGGCGCCATTCGCTATGCTGGCAACACAACTCCCCAGGCAGAGTTTAACGCTTACAGCGATCCGCATGCAGCCCATATCGTCTTTCACTCCGGGCTACCGATCACATTAGTACCCTTGGATGTCACCTACCAGGTTATCTTCACCTCGGATGATTTGGCGCGGCTTCAGCAGGTCGATGTACCCTTGACCCGGTTTATTGGTGAAGCAACCCGCTTCTACATGGAATTCCACAATGAGTACCAGCAGATCGGTGGATGTGTGATCAACGATCCTTTGGCTTTAGCCATCATTTATCTGCCCGAGCTGGTAGATTGCCAGCAGTTGTACGTCGATATTGATATTTCCGGGGGTGTGTCCATGGGAAAAACCTACGCTGATTTCTATCGCTTGCTGGAAAAGGAACCCAATATGCAGGTTGCCCTGGACGTCCGACCGCGGGAGTTCATGGAACATTTTCTCGAGCGAATGGAATGGCTGGTTGGTGCCCACCATTAACTAAGGAGGTGATACTCGATAGATAAACCCCGGCTCAATAACTTGGAAATCGGATTTATTTTCGTTGTTGGAGAGGAGAATTTTGTATGCGATTAATTGAGTCCATTCGAAAAGACTTTAACACCATGACCTGGGTATTAATCCCGGTCGCCATCGCGATTAATGTAGTCATAGGTCAAATCGTGGTCGTCCTGCGCCTGCCAGTCTTTCTCGACTCGATCGGCACGGTGATGGTTGCAGCAGTCGCAGGGCCGTGGGCCGGCGCTCTGACCGGCACATTGTCGAACATTATTTGGGGATTGCTGATCGACCCGAATGCCCTGCCCTGGTTCCCAGTAGCCCTGATGATCGGATTCGTCGCTGGATGGTGCGCGGTCCTTGGTTTGTTTAAATCCTGGTGGAAAGTGATGATCACTGGCTTCATTATCGCTATCACAGCTGCTATTGTATCGACACCCATCGCGGTCTACCTGTTTGGCGGCATCACCGCCAGTGGTTCGTCTTTTATCACCGCATACCTGCTGCAAACCGGGCGCGATCTGATCCCCGCCGTTATCAGCACCAACTTCTTGGTTGAGCCCTTTGACAAAATCGCCACCTGCCTGCTGGCATTTGCCATCATCGGTGGATTATCGGTGCGCTACCTGGCGAGATTTCCACGACCAGAAAACGTGGAAATCGACAAGACGGAACGCCGTACACAGATCATCATCGCCATCATTGTGGCAGTCGTGCTGATTTTGATCTACTCTTATATCCTGGTTAATCTACTTGGGCTTTGAGAACCATGCTTCATTGGGGTATTTCATGGATCATTATGAAATACCCCACTATTTCAATTTATCAGCTGACCAGTCACCACTCATAACCCATGCGCCAGCGATTATCCTTCTATATTGACCGGGACAGCTTCCTACACCGGCTCAATCCCCTCACAAAGCTGACCCTGGTTTTCATGCTCGTGATCCTGTCATTTCTAGGCCTTTCCTTTTGGCTGCCAACCATCATTTTCCTATTCGTTATCATCCCGCTTAGTTTCCTGGGTAAGATATCGCGGGAGTTCTTCAGCGCCACGGTAAAGCTGCTGCTGCCGGTGGTCGGATTCCTGTTCGTGATGCAGGCATTTTTCCACCCAGATGGTTCAACGGAGATCTTTTCCATCTGGATCTTCGACGTGACCATCGAGAGCCTTCGATTTGCTTACCTCACCGCCTCGCGTATATTAACCATGGTGGCCTCGTTCCTGATTTTATTGCTCACCACCCACCCCAGCGACCTGATGAGCGATCTGACCCGCAGAGGCGTATCCGGGAATCTTTCCTATGTGATCACTTCCACCCTGCAGATCATCCCACAGATGCAGATAAAAGCTGGAACGATCATCGATGCGCAAAAATCGCGTGGATTGGAGACTTCTGGCAACGTGATCAACCGGGTAAGAGCGCTGGTGCCTTTAGTGGGACCACTGGTATTTGGTTCTTTGGTCGAAGTGGAGGAGCGCGCCATTGCCATCGAAGCTCGCGCATTTACCTCGCCTTTGAAGAAAACCTCCCTGAGAGAAATCCCAGATAGATCTGGAGAACGGGTTGCACGCTGGCTTTTCTTGGCGGTTGTGATCGTCGCCATCGGAATACGCCTATGGCGATAATCGAACTCAGGGAGGTCACTTACACATACCCAGCGACCGAAAAACCCGCTCTCGAGGATATCAATCTCAGCGTAGAGCAAGGTGAATTTCTAGCCATTGTGGGATCCAATGAAGCAGGAAAATCCACGTTATGCTACACGATTTCCGGATTTGTCCCGCATTTTTTTCATGGTGAATTAAGCGGGGATGTTCAAGTAGCAGGTATTGATCTCAAAGAAGCCAAATTAAATGAATGGGTATTGAATGTGGGTCTTGTGTTCCAAAATCCATTCAACCAGATCTCAGGATCGAAATTCACCGTTTTCGAGGAGATCGCCTTTGGCCTTGAAAACCTGGGCGTAAATCGAACTGAGATGGTCGAGCGAGTTGAACGCGCCATGAAACGCACTGGAATATCCGATCTGGCCGACCGCTCCCCGTATTCTCTCTCTGGCGGCCAGCAGCAAAAAGTCGCCCTGACCTCAATCCTAGTTATGGAACCGAAGGTATTCGTGCTCGACGAGCCAACCTCGCAGCTCGATCCAATTGGTGCCCGGGAAGTATTCCAGGTGATCAAAGAGATGAGCCAGGCCGGCAGCACGGTTGTCATGGCGGAACACAAGATAGAATGGGTGGCTGAATTCGCGGACCGGGTGATCGCCTTGAATACCGGGCAGATCATCCTGGAAGGGACTCCTCAAGAAGTGCTCACCTCTCCCATCCTGCCGGAGAATGGGATCGGATCCTCACGCTATACTCAGGTCGCAAAACAGGCTCGCGAAGAGGGACTATATCCGGAAGATGGTCTTCTGCCGATCTCACTTGATCAGGCTGTGGCCGGATTCAGTGGAGGGAATTATGCGGATTGAAGTCAGAAATCTTCATTTCACGTATCCCGGTGAGATAAACGCTTTGCAAGGGATTGACTTGACTATAGAACCGGGCGAGAAGGTCGCCATCGTTGGCCAGAATGGCTCCGGTAAAACCACGCTGGTCAAACACTTCAATGCGCTGTTGCTCCCAACTCAAGGAAGCGTCCAGATTGGGGATTGGGACACAAGGGATCACTCGGTGGCTGAACTGGCTGCGCGGGTTGGTTATGTATTCCAGAATCCGGATGAGCAGCTTTTCAATAGCGATGTGACTTCCGAATTGGGCTTTGGACCCCGAAACCTTGGATATGTCTCGACCAGAATTAACTCGTTGGTTGATGATGCAATAGAGCTGACAGGATTAGATATTTACCGGGAAACGAATCCATACGATCTTTCTCCAACCTGGCGAAAGATGGTCGCCTTGGGCTCCATCATCGCCCTGGATACTCCGATCGTGGTATTCGATGAGCCCACCACAGGCCAGGACGCGCAAAGCGTCGCACAGATCGCCAGGATTGTGCGTGAGCTTCACTCGCGCGGCAAAACTCTAATCACTATTTCGCACGATATTGATTTCTGTGCGGAAAATTTCGATCGCATTATCGCCATGTCTGAGGGTAGGATACTTTTAGATGGGCAGGTATTAGAGGTGATCGCCCAAGAAGAGACTCTGGCAACCACGTTCGTCGATCCACCTCAACTGACCCGTCTGGGCAAAGAATTAGGTCTACCTCAGACAGTTCGTGATCAAGCCAGTTTTTTGGACGCCTTCCGACAGCACAGACGGCACAACTAGGAATCTATTCTTTTCCTAATCTGTATGTAATAACGAAAAAAACTCACTCAAAATTCAGTGAGTTTCTTTTGATTTCCGCGCAGGCGCGGTCGCACAGAGGTTTAGTAGATTTGGGTTTCGATCAACGAATAATCAATATCACAGCTGAACAAACGGTGCATGCCGAGAATAAAATCAGTGAGATTATTCCTGCTCCATACCAGACACTGCGACGATTGGCAGCCTTATACCGTTTGAGATCACCCTCAAATTCCTCTAAATCCCTTTGCGCCATCTCTGAGTATGACGTCGATGGGTACATTTTATCCTCCCTAATTCCAAATGGACCATTTGCAAATGATTGCTTTTTCCCCAAGAATAAAGGTTGGGGAAATTCTATGCCATCCGAACGATTTCAAAGAGTAACTCGTTCTACTAATAAAAACGTAAGGTTACTCGAAATGTTTCACTTTTTCACTAGGTAATTGGTACCGATTGCTAAACGATTGTGAAATTTACAAAAAAAGTTTCACAAACCTACTATATATACGATTCCAAGCAATGGAAGGTTTAATCACAATCATGGACAATTTCCAGTTCGAGTTTGGATTTGTGAATCAGGATCTCCCCCATAAGCTCAGGTTACTGATCGAAAGATCATCCAACTCTTGGATCGACTGATCAGCTTATTGGCAGGAACTCAAGCTTGCTCAACCTCTTCAGCTGGTCGAATGACAACCAACGCTTTCTTACCAGCGAATGTTTCTAACTCTTCTCGTGTAAAATTGGCGGGTAAACCTTCCAATCTTAGCATTGTCCCGATCATACGTGGCCGTTTTCTCAAGCGCAGCTCCACAAAATCTGCGATCTCCTGCGCATCGGTGATCCCTTCGGCCTGCGCCAAGAATGATTTCCCCTCGATCTCAACCTCCACTCCAGGGTTCACGAGAATATTCTGATACCAATCCGCATCCGGTCCGCGAGCAGAAGCCACAAAATAAGCATTATCCACCAGTTCATACTGAAGCGGTGTGATGTGATCTCGCCCGGTTTTCCTACCTTTCGTGGTGAGTAATAAAACAAATTGTCCTGGCTTCCCCCCTGACCGGAACCGCCTCTCCAAATATGGATTTAACCAGCGCATAATCCGCCAAATGAATCCCATAGCTCGAGATGACTCTGACATTTAATTCCATCCTTTACCAATGGCTCACCTCACCAGATTCCGGGAATGAGGCGAAAGCGAACTTCAGCTGTATATTCCTGGTAGCCTGGTAATTCCTCTTTCAACGTTACATCTTCTAAATAGGTGCGCAGAAAAACGACACCACAAGTCAGTATCGCGGGGATCAACCCCCACCAAGAGTCCAGCATAATTGGTGTGAAGACCAAGAAGAATAATGAGCCCAGGTAACCGGGATGCCGCACAAACTTATATGGCCCATCTTTGACCACCGTATGTTCACGCTCCTCCTGGATGCGAACCATGCCAACGAAAAACCTGTTGGCAGCCATGGCCCATAAAGTGAACATGCTGCCAGCAAAAACTAGTAAAGGTGATAAAACTACCAGCCAGATTGGCAGTTGTGGAGACCAGGAAAATCTGAAATCCAGACCGGAGGTAATCCAAATAATTAAAGGTCCGATCGTTGCCATCAGGCGCGATAAAAGCTGGTCCCAGTTCTTAGCCCCTTTTTGATATCGGGATCTTTCTCCTAATAATTCCGGGCTGACGCGAATGAGGACCACAGCATCCAGGGTGAGGACAAAAGCAGTCAAGATGACATATCCCCAGGCATTCGGCCAATTAATTGTTCCAGCAGAAAGGAACAAACTTGCCGCCAGCAGGAGCAGGAAGATGAAGGAGGTGATCAACCACCGGATAACTCCCTGATTTAGTTGCTTTCGTACTGCTTGGTCCATACCTTCCTCGTCCTCACAAGATCTTAATCTTGCGCTTCATGAAAGGATTGAACCATTTCTGAT
>JBFFEL010000037.1:0-31830 GCA_041558875.1 Anaerolineales bacterium | reverse complement strand
GAAATGCATCGTATTTACCTGCAATTGGTGTTCTTATGCTGGGGCCGACCTGGCGGGTATCGAAAAACGTCAATACCCGGCTTCTTCACGCATTATTCGCACGATGTGCTCCGCACGCTTTGAGGAGGATTTTATCGCCCATGCCTTTGACCAGGGGGCGGGTGCAGTCCTGGTCACCGGGTGCCGTTTGACAGAGACTGGATCGGATTGCCACTACAATAACGCCAATCAATTAACCTGGAAGCGTTTCAAGTATTGGCAACGAAAATTCAGCCGCAAAGGGATTGAACCAGATCGGCTGCAGCTGCGCTGGATATCGGCTGCAGAAGGAAAAGAATTCGCCGAGAAGATGGCTGAAATGGATGAGGTTGTCCAGCGTTATACGCGTGAAATCAAGCAGCTCGAGGCTGCTTGAGGAGACTTGCATTGCTTGAACTCGAAGGTGTTTCAAACGAAGAGATTCTGCGCATAGATGATGAGCTTTGGGAGCAGCTGATCGAGCTTACGGATGGGGCGGCAGCATTGTGCTACCAATGTGGTGTCTGCACCGCTTCCTGTCCCTGGGGATTGGTCAGGCAAAAACCATTATCTGTACGCACTATACTG
Source organism: Anaerolineales bacterium (assembly GCA_041558875.1). GTDB lineage: Bacteria > Chloroflexota > Anaerolineae > Anaerolineales > UBA4823 > PFL25. The sequence continues at coordinate 31,224 of JBFFEL010000037.1, read as the reverse complement.
CGCCAGGCCCAGCTGGGTTTAAAAGATGAGAATGGCAGCTTGTGGCTGTGCACGACCTGCGCTCAATGCGAGGCTTACTGCCCGCGGGGTGTGAATATCGCCGATGTGTTCCGCAGTTTACGGACTGTGGCCTGGGATAACCATTATCCTGAAGAGGGTTTGCCCACCTTATTGTGGTCGATTTATTGGAATAATAATCCCTGGTCGCAGCCGCCAAACCAGCGTGCCCAGTGGGCAGGCAGTTTGAATATCCCCATATTTAATCCTGATGAACATGAGATGCTGCTGTATATCGGCTGCACCTCATCCTATGATCAGCGTGCCCAGAAGATTGCTGCTTCCCTGATTCATTTGATGAGGGCCGCGGAGGTGAATTTCGGTTACCTCGGTGAGGAGGAACCGTGCTGTGGAGAATCGGCATTGAGTGTCGGTCATAAACACTATTTTGCCGAGATTGCAGCCCAAACTTCTCAGGTGTTCCAGGAGCGCGGCGTCACCAATTTAGTGACCATCTCTCCCCACTGCTATGATGTTTTCCGCAACCATTACCCCTCCTATTCACCTGGTTTTCAGCCGCTTCACTATACAAAGTATCTGTCCGGCTTGATTAATGAGGGGCGACTGAATTTCGAGGATTCCCTGGATTTGAAAATCACATTTCAGGATCCTTGCTACCTGGGTCGCATCAACTCCGAATATAGTGCCCCGCGCCAGATATTGGGTTCAATACCCGGGGTTGAACTGGTCGAGATGGAAAACTCCGGCCGTGATGGTCTTTGTTGCGGCGGCGGGGGTGGTCGCATGTGGTTAGAAACGCCACAGGGTGAACGCTTTTCCGACCTACGGGTTGATCAAGCCCTTCAAACTGGGGCAGCTGTGCTGGGCACGGCTTGCCCGTTTTGTGTAACCTGTCTGGAAGACAGCTTCAAAGGGAAGAATATTGAACAAATTGAAGTATGTGATATTGCTGAGATCGCGGTCAGGGCGCTCTGATCGGGACAATCCATTGTTTGACGAGTACCAACCTCAAAGGATAATTGGATGGTAGAGTCTCTTTTCGGGGTGGCTCAGGAAAGCAAAGCCATCTGGGTATATTTAGAGGTTGAAACAGGTGGCCTGTCAGGCGTTTCAAAGGAGCTGATTGCCAAAGGGCGCCAGGTATGCGATCAATTTGGCTGGGGATTTTCTGGCCTTCTGTTGGGCCGCGAGGTAGGGGAAATTGCAGCGGAGGGTTTTTCTCACGGCCTGGATGAGATCTGGTTAGGAGATGATCCACAACTTGAGGATTTCACGATTGAGGCCTATTCGGCAGTGGCTTACGAAGCCCTGATGGAAGCGAAACCATCGGTCTTCTTATTGGGAGCCACGCCAAATGGCCGCGACTTGGCGGGTCGCCTGGCCGTCCGCTTACGGACAGGACTGAACGCTGACTGCACCGATCTCTACCTCGATCCCGAGACTGAACGGTTGGTATGTGAAGTCTCCGGGTTCGGTGGAGGAGTCCTGGCATTGATCGAAATGGCGGAACACCGCCCGCAAATGGCTACCGTTCGCCCGGGTGTTTTTTCACCTGGAGGTGGTGATTACAAAAGGCATGGGAAAATTATTGATCTTGAAATAAACCTTGATCCTGAAATTCTCACTACGAAACTGGTCGAACGCTCCATCGGGGAAGAGATTGACCTGACCAATGTTCCGGTGTTGGTGGCTGGAGGGCGCGGCATGGATGGTGATTTCAAGTCATTATCCCGGTTGGCTGCACTGCTGGGCGGGGAAATTGGCGCTACCCGTCCTCCAGTCGATGAAGGCCATATCGAGCGTGAACGGCAAATCGGCCAGACAGGGGTTGTTTGCAGCCCCAAGGTGGCCATTTGCTGTGGCATCAGTGGAGCTTTCCATTTCGTGGTCGGGATTGAGAAAGCTGAGGTTGTCGTGGCGATCAACTCCGATCCGGAAGCGCTCATTTTTGATCATGCCGATTACTGCGTTATCGGGGATGTGCACCAGATCGTTCCAGCCTTGATCGAAGCCCTGTCAACTGAGCGGGAGGTACTCTTTGGCTGATCTGAATATTGTGGTTTGTGTAAAGATAGTCCCCAAACCGGAGGAAATCCGAGTCGATCCGGAGACGCGTCTCTTGCAGCGGGTGGATACTCGCAGTGAGATTAATCCTCCGGATATGAACGCGATGGAGATGGCACTTGTCCTGAAGGATCGCTATGGAGGCCGGATCAGCCTGCTATCGATGGGACCACCTTACTTCGAACCGAACTTAAGAGTTGCTTTGGCGATGGGTGCTGATCATATCTACCTGCTCAGCGATCAAAAGTTGGCCGGGGCGGATACCCTGGCGACGACCTATACCTTGGCGGAGGCTATCCGTAAGATCGGTCAAGTCGATCTGATCTTGTGCGGTGAGGAATCTTCTGATGGCGCCACGGGACAGGTGCCGCCAGGATTAGCGGAATGGCTGGATATCAGCCAGCTGACTTTGCTGACGGAAGTATGCGTCGACCAGGAGAAAAGGGTCGCCCGGGGGCGCAGGGAAATTAAAGGTGGTTATGAGATCCTAGAAGTGCCTATGCCTTGTGTGATCTCGGTTAAAACGGCTTGCAATGAACCACGCTTCATGGATTTCAGTCTCCGCTCCTGGGCTCAAGAAAGAGACCGGATGACTGTCTGGGACGCGAGCAGCTTAGCTGCCGAACCTGCTCATATTGGTTTAGCTGGCTCTCCGACCATCGTAACTGGCCTGGCCGAAGCGCCATATCGCGAGCGCAGGCGGCAGTTTTTAACCGGCACCCAGGATGAAATCGTCCAGCAATTGGCGGACATTCTGAAGCCTGTGCAGTAAATATGGCTGATATGGGGGAAATCAAGAATTCGTTCAGATGTGCAGCTCTACCACATCACCATCTTGCAGGATATAGTCGCGCTGAACCATCTGGCCGTCAAAGGCTGTACTCCCCCAAACTTTGGCAAATTTTAGTTTCTCGTGGAAGTCTTTGTGGATCTCCTTGGTGAAATCCTCCAGGGTGGCGCCATTCTTCATCACTACCGGTTGACTGAAGTCTGGCTCCTCATCGGGCGCCTTGGAATAAACCCGCAAGATATTTAAACTGTCAAATACTGCTTTTCTTAATTTGTCGAGGTTGCGACCGGTCTTCGCGGAGATGGAGATCATCGGCCATTCATCCTCGAGCAGCTCCTGAAAGATTTCACAGATTTCATCCATACTTTCATCATCACATTTGTTGGTCAATACGATCACCGGAACGTACCAGACATATTGATCCTCAATAATTTGATCCTTCAGGTGGCTGGGAACGATGCGGTTCTGCCTCAGGATTTCTACCGTGGTTTCCAGTTGTTGGTCAGGATAGGTCTGCAGATCAAGCACCAGCAGGATCAGATCAGCCCGGCGAATGAGATCGACCAACTCGGGCTCCAGGTATTCCCGGTCGAGTGGTGGTGTGTCGATCAGCTGGATCTGTACATTATCCACCAGCATCATTCCTGGGGTTGGTTTCCAGGTGGTGTAGGGAGTGCTGGCAACCTCTGGTGCCGCATTGGTCAGCTTATCGACCAGTGCAGATTTGCCGACGTTGGTGGTCCCCAATACCACCACCTGGCCAGGACCCTCCTGGTCGATGCGAAAGGCGGAGACATGGATGCTGCCGCCTTTTTGAGTTTTAGAGGCGGTTTTCAACTTGGAGATCTGCCTGCGGTAATCGGCGCGAATGTGGTCTGTACCTTTATGCTTAGGGATGATGCTGAGCATCTCCTCCAGGCAAGCGATCTTCTCCGCTGGTGATTTTGCCAGACGGAAGCGCTTTTCGACCTCGTAAAAATCTGGTGGCAGGTTGGTTGGCATGGTTCTTTAAGTCAGGAACTTATATCACTTCAATTATACATAATCAGAAGTTCATAATTGGTTTGGGAATCAAAATTACAGCACCCCGCAATAGCGCTCCAATCCCACCAAATTCTCCCCGCTCAATATCCAATAACTAGGCTCTAATTACTTAACTTGATGTGCAAGTTAATTGTATTTTCGTTAGTTATCAATGAATATTGTCATTCTGAACGAGCATAGCAAGTGAAGAATCTCTTATCCTCTAGTTGGTAGTGGCCTCAGGGATGCTTCGGCTCCAGAAAACGGAGCCTCAGCATGACAATGTATTGAGTAAGATCGAAACTCGCACATGGCGTTACTTACTTACCTCAAGTTGCCACCTACCCTGCGGATGTCTTTCTGAGGAGCGAAGCGACGAAGACCCTCAGTCCTGGGTGAAGAATCAGCTGAACTATGGAGAGATTCTTCGCTCGTACCTCACTCAGAATGACGTGATGTCCGATTGGTAGCAACTTAATTTACTTATTTCTGGCAGTTTGGACAGAGGTAACAGGAACCACCGAGGTATTGGATTTTTTGCACCTCACCTCCACATCCAGGACAGGGTCGTTTGACTGCGTTTTTATCCATCAGGCGAATATATCCCCCCTTTTGGTTGTAGAGATCGAATTCATCATAACGTCCACCTCTTCCGATAATCTCATCGACCGTGCTGATAATGGAGTTAAACAGATTCTTTCTCTGATCTGAGGAGAGGTCAGCGATTGAATGTCGGGGATGTAATCTGGCGAGAAATAGTATGTCTTGGGCAATCGCATTTCCCAATCCAGGGATGATCTGATCTTGGGTTAACAAACTCTTCGCACTGCGTTTCTTATCGGCTATCAGCTCATCGATCAACTCAGTGAAATAATTGAAGGTGAATTCTTTGTCAAGGGGAGTCGGCTTCATATCTTTAATATATTCCCGGTTGAGCTCTTCACCCGCTTCATACAGCTCCATCGCTCCCCACATTTGGGTGGTGGCTGTCAGGAATGAATCATCCGCAAATGTAATTGATAGATGGTACTTCTTGGGAAATTTTGATCCCGCTGAATGGTAAATTATTTTGCCCCCGCATTCACCGAGTACTAAAGTGAAACCGGGTTCGAGCGGGATTAGCAGCCATCTTCCTTTAACTCTGGCTCGACCGACAGATTTTCCCCTGATCAATTTGTCGAACTCATCTGGACTGCGGTTGTACCAGACAAATTTATGCGGACTGTTGCCTAAATCACCACCGGTAATGGTCTTCCCTTGCAAGGATTCGTTGATCTGTTTTGCAAGCACCACACATTCGGATATCTCGAACATCGTCGTCTCCTTAGATTAACTCGTTCTTAGTTTATCTCCTGACCAAGAATTCTAACCACTATCCTTATGGACAACGTTCAATCTCACTCCTCCACCAGCGCACCAAGTATCTCCCGCCAGTGGGAAAGCAGGTAGGCGTGCGCCTGATCTGGTAAAACAGTCAAGCGGCTGTTGGGGATAAGTTCGTGCTGGTACTGCCCCTGGTTGACCGGCACGTTCTTGTCCAGCCCACCCTGCCAGATATCGATACGCACCTGGATTTCGTCGATCTTGAATCCCCAAGGTGTGTTGATAATGATGTCATCTTGGGCAGGACCCTGCCATCCTTGCCGGTAGCCCTCCTGGATGTCGTTGACCAATAATTCCTGGTATCCAAAATCTCTGATCACCTGCCTATCTACCTCTGGGAAGGTGGCAGCCAGTTTTTCTGCGGCTTCCTCGGGGTCACCCATGATCATGCCACGCATCATGCGGCGAACGAAATAAACCAGCTCGGGAAGGCTGCGGCCAATGATCATCAGCATCCTGTTCGGGAGGGGGAGACCTTCATAGGGTTGGCGGCGGTCAGGTGGAGCTAATCCGCTGATCAGACCTCCAGCCAGGACGCGCTCGGGCAGCTTATAAGCACAGGCTAAGGCATGCGGACCGCCAGCTGACCAACCCTGGACGTAGAAGCGATCGATGTTGAGATGGTCAGCCAACTGGCTGATGTCATCAGGCCAATCAAGCAGCTTGCGATCGGGCTGTGGATCGGATACCCCGTGCCCCGGGCGATCAGTGGCGATAAACCTGATCTCCAGGTCTGTAAGTATGGATTGGTCGGCTGGATATTCCAGCCGGGAACCACCGGACCCGTTAAAGTGGAAAACAGCTTTTCCATGCGGATCCCCATATTCCACAAATCCCAATTTTCTACCATCTTTAAGTGACAAGGTTTGGTCCATTTGGTTCTCCGAAAATTTTGATCAACGGCAAAGAACATCAAGGGACAATTTTTTTCAAAATGGGGAAAAAACAGGAGGATGGATTCAATAGGTCTTTAGCCGCTGGCAACTTAACACCTCATGGATTATACACAATGCTGAAATACTGAAGCATTGACCCAGGAAAGGACCTTGACTACTTGTTATTTGACTCATCGGGTAGGATGATCCAGGAAGATTATTGGATGTGATCCATCCAGATTCTATTATTGTGTTAATCATGCTATGGTAGAATGCTCTTCGTCCTGTTATTTCTCGGGGGACTAACCTGGTAGTCCCATTATTCAGGATGCAACGCAATTGTTTTGAATCAGGAGGAAATTGTGCCAAAATCGGATGCCATCATGGCATTAGCCAAAGTGATGATCGCCACTGCCTGGACGGATGGATCGGTCACCAATGAAGAAATGAACAGCCTGAAAGATTTACTGTTTCAGCTGCCTGAAATGACAGCCAGCGATTGGGCTGAACTGGACATTTACATCGAATCGCCGGTGGGTGAGGCTGAGCGTGCCCGCCTGGTAGCAGATTTGCAGGCCAGTTTGAGAAGCTCGCAAGATAAGGAATTGGCCATCACGATGATCGACGAGCTGGTCAGCGCAGATGGCGAGATCTCTGCGGAAGAGCAAGAAACTGTCGAGCAGATTAAATCTGCCATCCGGGACGCAAACGTGGGTATGTTGGGCAGCATGGGCAATTTTCTTGGCAGCTCAGTCAGCCGCCGTTCAAAAGCAGTGACCAATGCCCCCAACCGCGAGCTGTATATGGATGATTATGTGAAGAACAAAGTATTCTACAATATCAGCCGGCGTCTCGAGCTGGAAGAAGCTGCTATTGACATTCCGGAAAGAGAGCTGCGCAGGTTGAGTCTGGCAGGTGGTTTGATGGCCCGCGTGGCGTACGTCGACCATGAGGTGCAGGAAGATGAGTTCGACTCGATGGTCAGCGCCATCCAGAATAACTGGGAACTCGGCGACGTAGAGGCTGCTTTGGTAGCAGAATCCGCGGTCTCCACAATCACGAAAGGTCTGGATTATTATCGTCTATCGCGGCGATTTTTCGAGAGCACGACCGAGGACGAGCGGGTGCATTTCATGGACGCCCTCTTCGCGGTTGCTGATGCTGACGGGCGTGTCTCCTATGAGGAGATTGAGGAGATCCGCACGATTGCGACCGTCCTGAAATTGACCCACAAGCAATTTATCGACGCCAAGTTGAAAATTCCTCGCGAACGCCGGGCGAATTAATCTTAAAGATTTAATTTTTATGAAAAAACTCGCACACTCCGGCGAGTTTTTTTGATTTCTCCACAAAGTGAAAGTCCACAATAAAAAATAGCGAAATGCGCAGATAAAATCTTGATTCCTAGCGGGGAGAACGGGAGACAATCGCTTTCAAAACCGCAAAAATCGTCTTTGGGCGCAGCGATTTGGCGAATACTTCCCGGTAAAGTGCGTGCGCTGAGACGGCGTCAAATAGGGCATCCTGGAGATCCGGTGTAGTTTGGGCGGCGCGCAGCACCGGGTTTATCAGGCCGATCCGTGAAATGAAAATGGTCAGCAAACGCATGGCGTGGCCGTACGGCAGGTCTTGAATGATATCTTGATTGGCTGTCCGATAGTAGTCGTGAAATGCACCTCGGGAGTAACCGTGATTGACGATCGTCTCTGCCGCGCGGATACCGGTCATTACGGCTGTCGTAATCCCCTTACCTTTAAATGCCCTGACCAACCCGGCCGCATCTCCGATCATCACATAACGGTCGCCATAATAATTTTCAGCCAATGTGCGAGGGAAGCGTCCCTTGAAATAGATAAGATCTGAATCACCATTCGGGTGTTTGCGATCAACATCGGGCAGGACTTTGCGAACGGAAGGGTGATCAATAAACCTGTCCATCAATGGTGAATCCACGGAATTCCCGGCAATATTAATCGTGCAGTGAGAGCACTTCGGGGTAACTGCACCAAATTCAATGCGGGGATTGGAAAGCAGGAAGGCGTGGATATAACCTTGCAGATTTGAATCTTCTTCATCCTCCGGGTGGCATTTCGTCACCAGCGAATCCATCGCTTCTGGAGGGCGGTAGTCGGTATACCGGGAGAACATGGAGGCGCTGCCTTCATCCAGGCCAAAAGCGCCAACTACCACATCCGCCTCCACCGGCAGGCTTTCCGTATAAACGATCACCCGATCTTCGTGAAATTCCAGGTCAACCGCCCGGGCTGGGAAGATTTCAATCCCTTTTTTCATAACCTGCTGGAGCATATATTGGTCGAATTGGATCCGGCGCACTGCGTAGCTGGTGCCGTCATCGCCATCGAGCTTTATCTGGTCACCAGAACTGTGCAGCACATACCCTTGAATTTCAACCTGGCATAGATCAAGGGGGAAGGATATGCCCAATTCCTCTTCCAACAAATCTGGAAGAGGGGGAGAGAGAACGCCCACACACTGGTTGTAGTGTTTCTCGTTGACGAATTGTTTTCCTTCGATGATCGTGATCTGAGGTTTAAGGCCCTGCCGGTCGGCTTTCCTTTGCAGAGCCAGCGCACATGCTGCGCCGCCTGGTCCACCCCCGATGATCACTACCCGGCTATCTGCGGTGAGGATCTTCGACATCGTGTTCAAATTGACCTCATAATTTTGCTATCCACTTGCCGGATTTTGGTTCCTTAGATTTTAACACTTCTTTCGTTCTATTTATGTGTTTTCCATGAAAAGAAATTATTTTTCACACTAATATGGTAGAATTACTCACCATTTACTTAATAATTAAAATAATCTATAATAAGTTCGTTCATGGTTACAAATTGGTAATTATGAGCGGAGGGTAATGCATCTTTAAATCGGAGGGCGAATAATTCATCACATCGCTAATTTTACTACGCTGTCCATTCAGTTTATTAATCCATTAAATAGCTGACAGCTTTGTGAAGAATTACCCGCAAGTTCTAATATCCCGAAATGGCAAACCTATCGTGAGGTGGGGGCGCAAAGCCCAGGATCTGCAGTTAGGCAGACAGCCGGGCTGCCGAAGTGATAACTTCGGTTTTTTTGGTTTGGGAAGATGGTTGCAATTTGTCTAGGAGGAAACGATGAAGAGTGTGATCGGTAGGTTGAGGAAATCCCGAGAATCCGTTCGAGTCGGTCAAAAAGAAAAAGTTCGTTCAAATAAGCCGCGCATATGGCTGTGGATGATGGGTATCGGCGCGCTGGCGTTGGCGCTGGTGATTCCGTTAAGCATGGCTTTCGCAGTGCATGGTGGTTTGTTTGAACTTGGCAATGGGTTTGATGGTGAAGCGGGAGTAGGTTCTGCGGATATCCTTAGCGAAGAGAACCAAGATGGACCTGACTGGGGACAGCTTTTTAATTCTTCCAGATCAAAAATCCTGCCACTACCAGCTGGAGGTGTAGATTCAATATTCATTCCCGACGAACTAGCCGTTAAAGGGAATACTGATGGTACAACATTTACTGGCTCAAAAAACGATTCGTTGCATTCTGATTGGCAGTGGGTTGAAGGAAATGTACCGGCAAAGGATGATCTCTCTAATGTTTATCTCTATGCTGCTAGCAATATTGACAAAGATCTTATCTTATATGCTGGACTTGAACGGATAGACCCCAGCGGCGACAGTCATGTTGATATCGAGATTAACCAGGAAGAGATCATCAAGAATGATGATGGCACTTTCACTGGAGAAAAAACCGATGGTGATATCCTTGCTGTGATGGATTTCCAGAATGGTGGTGCCCTAGGGTTTGTAGAGATTTATCGCTGGTCTGGAACATCTTCCAGTTGGGAATTTATTGAGGCTGTAAATGGTGGCGTAGGAGAAGGGTGCAATGCACCAGATACAGTATGTGCATTTAACAACGGAATTCCGATTGATAATGGGGTTAATGATGGTACTCAACAAAACCCTATTTGGAGTGAAGGTGGCTGGGATAGCTTCAATCGCCAGGGAAAGGTAATTCACACCCTGGAAACGAATGCCTTTACCGAAATGGGGATTAACGTAACCAAGTTGCTGCAGATCGGGGACCCTGAACGGAAGACACCGTGCTTTACCTCTGTGATGGCAAAAACCCGTTCTTCGTCTTCACTAAACAGCGATTTGAAAGACTTTGTGATTGGTAGTTTTGACCTGTGTGGAGCAAGAATATCAATAGATGGTGGTGGTATCAATAATGTTGATGAACCAGAAAATCTTGTTGTAACGTTCGAAAAGAAGGATGCTGATACAGGATTCCAATGGCAAGGTGTAGATGGTGTCTCTGTATTGGGTTCATTCCCAGAATCAGGTCCGGTGTTTGTACCTGCTGATGGCGGCGATACCTGCGAAACGGTATCGGGTTCATGCGAACTGATTGTGACTTCTTCTTCCGCTGCGACAGCAACGGTCTCGGCAGAGGTGAGCGAGAATTTCTCTGATGGATCACCATTCTATGTTATTACTAATGGTACTCACGGCAGCTCGCCTCCCGCAACAATTCGCTGGGTAGATTCTTCCATCGCAATTACTGCAGACGGATCAGGAGATTTGGAAGTTGGTGACGATCGAGTTTTCACCATAACAGTGAAAGCGAATGATGGATCGGGGTTATCCGGTGCAGAAGGTGTAACAGTTAATGGGAACGTGCAACTTACCGGGAATGCCTTCCCATATTATTATGATGGCAGCAGCTGTGTGACTGATTCTTTAGGTACGTGTTCACTACGTGTTGTTTCTTCTCTACCAGGCAGTGCTGAATTTTTTGCTACAGCCGATGTGATTTTCAACGATCCTGATAGTGGTGAAACGATCACGCAGAGCCTGACGACGGAAACTTTGAGTCAGACCTGGGTGGACGCGGTGATCACCATCGGGACTGGTGTAGACACTTTCGAATTCAACGACCGGCCAGAGTATGCGACAGAAATTCAAGCAGGCGTTGCAATAGAGTCTTACCTGAGCCATTCCCTTGATTTTGATTTCTTCAAAATTAATGTTCAAACACCATCCAGGTTGGATGTGAATCTAACCGGTTTACCAGATGGATTACCTGCAGATTATGATTTGATGGTATTTGCGGACCTCTTAGCCCCAGAACTTCTTGAACCTTCCAGCGATGAGCAGGTCTTCAGCGAGTTCCAGAGTAATGAGGAAGTGGACTCCACGGGTAGATTAACCTCGATTGGAAGACTTACTTCAATCGGGCGCTTGACATCAATTGGCAGGCTGACATCCATAGGTAGATTAACCTCAATTGGCAGGTTGACCTCAATTGGCAGGTTGACTTCCATAGGCAGGTTGACTTCTATTGGTAGATTGACTTCAATTTCTACAAATGTTGGCACTGCAGATGAAACTGCGATATCACTAGCATTTGAAGTTCCTGGGGACTATTACATCCTGGTTTTCAGTGATGCCGGAGCCGTAAGCGAAGATCCATATACCCTCCAGGCTGACCTGACACCTGCAGGCACTCTTGGAAAAGATGCATGCGAGTGGCCAGACTATGTGCCGGGTCAAACTTTGGAAGATCCGTACCCACAATTAGATTTCCCGCCGGCAGTTTACGATGGATCCGGTGCGGCTGCAGCAAACACCTTGATTTTGACTCACAAAGGTCGCATTGCTGGTTTGCACGGTGTCCCCGCAGCAGAATCACTGATGCTTAAGCTGAATGAACTGGCAGATGATCCACGTGTAAATGGTATTGTTGTACCTTTGGATACCGATCCCACTGTTGATGCGGAATATGATAAATGGAATGATGATTTCTGCTATGTATTTGCTGCAAATGATGTCGCGGAAGCGATCAGCGATCTGGTTCAGTCTTATGTTAATGATCCTGCGAACGATATCCAGTACGTAGTTATCGCGGGAACCGATCCCGTTGTTCCATTCTTCAGAAGTCTGGATGAGGTATCCATCTCCAACGAGAGCACCTATACAACCGACGCTCTTACCAACGGTGATAACCCCCTGTATTTCGCTTTAGAAGGCGGTAACGTCACCGAAGAAGTGGTCAATGAAGATGGGTCAATTTCTACGGTAAAAAAAGGTGGTTATATATCAACTGACGACATTTACACCGATGATGATCCACTATTCTTCCGATCACGGCAGCTCTTCGTACCAGATCGAGCAAGCGGGCGCCTGGTTGAAACTCCTGGTGACATGATTGCCACAATCGACGATTTCCTGGGTTTGAACGGGGGCGTTGTCGATGTCCAATCCTGCCTGGTAACATCCTATGATTTCCTGCTCGATAGCGGAATTGCTATCAATGACACCTTAGCCGGTTTTGGAAAATCCTGTTCTACTTTGAATAATGATGGATGGGACGAGAGTGCATTAAAACTGGCTTGGCCTGATGCTAATCCGGACCTGGTATCAGTTAATGCCCACTTCGAGCACTGGAATTCCATTCCGGCTGGCTACGCATGGCCAGATGGAAACCTGTTCTATAACACAGATTTGATTGATGAAGTAAATGATACCGTCACGAATCAAATTGCGTATTCTATGGGTTGTCATGGTGGGTTGAACGTGTTTGATGATTTTGTCATTCCAAATGATCCTAATGCCAGCAGCCCGGATTTCCCGCAGGTGTTTGCACAGGAAGGCGCAGCTGCGTGGATAGCCAACACTGGGTACGGGTATGGTATGGATGATGCGGTTACAAACTCCGAACAGCTGTACCTGTACTTTACCCAGGAATTGGGCGAAGTACCCAACGCGACCATTGGGCAGGCTTTTGTGGACGCAAAGCAGCGCTATCTCAGCATGACTTCTGCTAGCGGATTTGGAATCTATGATGAAAAATCGATGATCGAAGCCACGCTGTATGGCCTCCCAATGACAAGCGTAACCGGGCTATACCCAGAGCAACCAACCTCTCTGCAGTCAGCTCAGGCTGCAGCAATATCGTCACAAAATATACCGGTTGACTTAACACTTGGTCGGGATGAAGTAACCACGTCTCCAGATGGCACCTACTATGCCATCAATGGTGAAGTCCAGGCCTTGCCCGGCCAGCCGATGCAGCCTTTGACATCCCAGGCAATAACCACTCCAGCCGGTTCACGGTTGGCTGGTGTATTGCTGAAGAGTGCGAACTTCACTGATTTTCCTGGTTTCGATCCGCTGATCGCCAGGCCATTCAGCCAGATCAGCGAGGGCGAACCTGATTACAGCGATCCGAACAACCCGGCGGATAAATACTTCTTGTTCCCGGATGGGTGGTTCCCCAACAAACTGTGGTCGGTGAATACACAGGGTAACCAGGACCAGCTGGTCGTGGTTGGCGGTCAGTTCAACAAAGATGGCGAGGTTGAGCGGCTTTACGATCAAATGGTATTTGACGTATTCTTCGCCCCAGAAGACAGCCAGGATTACTCAGCGCCTTCAATCTTTTACGCGGCTGCACTAGAGTCCGAGACTGAGGGAGCAATCGACTTCCTTGTTACCGCTTCTGATGATTGGGGGATGGACAGCGTTTGGGTTACCTACCTGTCCGGTGCGAATAACTGGCAGAGTGTCCTGCTTCAATATGACGAGGTCCTGGATATCTGGTTCACAAACTCGGTGACAACGGCATTCGGTGAGCTGACGCCATACTTTGTCCAGGCATGCGATGAGGTCGGCAACTGCAGCGCCAAGATGGACAAGAACGACTACCTGGTGGGCAGCCCGCCTGCGACCTTTATCAACGAAGTTGGTGCTGAACACGAGTATACGATCTCGGTTTGGGCTGATAATGGAAACGGATTGGCCCCTGTTGTAGGTGAAAATCCAATTATCACCCTTACAGAAGATGAGAGTGCGAACATAACAACCGTAGAGGGATCGTGTTCAACTCCTTATGTAGATCCAATAACCCAGCAAGTTGTCCCTGGAAAGTATACGGGAGTGACCGGTGACGGTAATGTACAAAAACCTGATGGATCATTCGAGCCAAAGGGAACATGCACAATCCGGTTTAATTCAGACCAACCAGGTTCAATCAGCTCTTCTGCTGAAGTGGAACTGGATGTGAATGGCATTGCCCTGTCACGCTCGACCAACGGCGAGATAGGCAACAGCTTGAACGCCACCAAGGTGTACGTGGATGCTTCCCTGAGCCTGCTGGGCACCAGCGAGGGTTTTCTGGAAGTTAAAAATACATTTACTTTAACAGCCACTTTGGAGGAACTCATCGGTGGTTCTACTGCTCCTGCGGTTGGAGAGATCGTTAACGTAACCCTGATTCCGGATAGCGCTGTAACTCTTACGGATGTGGTGGACAATTGTGCAACCCCGGGTACTGATGAGAATGGGGAATGCACGGTAACCTTCACTTCAACTACTGCGGGGACAATCACCGCAACTGCTTCGGCAACAATTAATGTGGAAGGGCTTGAAATCACGACTTCAAATGGACCAGTTACAGCCCAGTTTGTGAACGGGAAAGTGGAAATTATGCCAGAAACTGTTAACACCGAGGTTGGCAGCACCACACTTTTCACGATTTATGTGGAAGAAAACACGGGCAGTGGATTTGGACCCGTCTCTGGATTTATTCCGGATTATTCATTGCCGCAAGGTTTGACTCAGGTTGGTGGTACATGTGAATCGGGTACACCAGTGAGTGGTGGTTCCTGTACATTGGAATTAGCCAACGATGGCACCCTGGGAGATTTTACAATCAGGTTCGATGCCAGCATTACGATCACTGATGATAATGGTGGTTCAGTAACGATCGCCCGTTTCGATACAGCTACCGTTACCTATGTGTCGGCATTTCTATCAGTAATCCCGGATGGCGAGATCAACGGCATCGGTGAACCCCACGAGTTCACTGTTACAGTAAAGGAAAACACAGGGAATGGACTTGTTGGGGTGGAAGGTGTCGAACCAATAATAACTTTTATTGGTGATCCAGCTCAGATCATTGGAAATTGTATAACTGATGCAACTGGTGTATGTAAATTCTCGATCAAAAGCGATATTGCAGGCACATACACTGTAAATGTCCTAGTAAATTACCAGTTTGGTACTCTTACTCTTACCAAAGATGAAACGGTAACAAAGGTTTACAAAGATGGCAGCCTGAGCTGGACCAAGGTTGACGATGTTGGTCAATCATTGGGCGGTGCAACCTTCCAGATTTGTAGAACATTAGATCGTTTTGGAAACGCTTTGGTTGAAGGACCAGAATGTGAAACAGTTGCTGATAAGCAAAGTGAGAACGATCCCATTGAGACAGCTGATGTTGATCCAAATCCCGGTGGTTTCAAGGTTCAGAATAAGGCCTTGGGTACCTGGACAGTTCAAGAAACGATTGCCCCATTGGGTTACCAGGGAGATTTCTCCCGGGTAAGCGAAGTTGTGCTGACCCTGGACAATCTGGATCCCACGATTATTGAACCCTGGGTGAACTCAGTAGCAGGCAGGATCGTTGAAACGGGCACCGTCTGTGAACAGTACCTGGATGGGACTGCAATAGATCTGACTGAAGTGATCTACAATATCAACAAAAAGGATAATGTGATCAATAATGTCGCTCCAGGCGTATTCTTCTACTATTCCACCTTCTATGCTCCATCGGCGGATTTTGTAGTAAACGTTGATCAGATTTCAGATCCAAGAGTCCCTGATTTCGAAGTACAGAATGAATCGAATGTCCGCTTATTCAATGGAGATTGCTCGATTCCAAACGCTACTTTCACAATTGATTACGTAGAAGGAAATTTAGGTCAATTAGCGATCAGCATCACTGGCGCAACACCAGGGCAGGCTTATATTATCTCTGTCAAGTATGAGTCCGGTTCAGTTGTTGGTGTGGATGTCCCTCTCGACGGTTCGCCGCCGAAGCCAGCTTCGGTGGAATACGATTACCAGACCAGGATCGGCGGTGCAGTAGTCGATCGTGACATTGATGGAGTTACTTTAAGACCAAAATAATACCAGGTAGAAGTGTTAATGCATTAAAAGGGTCGGGAGTCATCACCCGACCCTTTGTCGCGTTAATTTACATCTTTAATCAATGAATACGCCAGCTTAAGATCTGCCCTGGCTCCCAAGTTTTCGAATGTCAAAATGGCAGCTTCCAGCTGCTTTATATCTACTTCACTATTAATCTTTTTGTTAAATTGGAATTGGACCAACGTGGTTTTTGCAGCTTCATATTAGCTGCCTACCTCTTCCAGGGTTTTCTTGCTTCGCTCGAGAGAATGTTTGGCTTGATCGTATTTTTGCTGTTCGATCTGGATCAATCCCAATAAGCGCAAGGTCATTCCCAGATCGAGCGGCGAATCCTGCTCTTCCGCCAACTTAATCGAGCGGTTGGCGTTATCCATCGCCTGATCGAAATCACCAATGCCTAAATAATACTCGCCCCAGCGGCGGTCCAATTCTGCCAGGTAGTCATCGGAGCCGATCTCTTCAAACAAGGCCTGGCTCTCGGTGAGGATTCCTTTTGCCTGTGCCCAGTTCTCCTGGTAGATGTATACCTGGGCCAGGTTGCTGAGCGTGACGGCGTCCGGGAAGGTGGCCCCGATGCGCTTCCAGATCTGGTTGCTCTCAATGAACAGGTATTTGGCCTCGTCCCATTCGCCGCGCTCCAGATGGATATAAGCCAGATTGTTGGCCACATTTCCCTGCTCGAAGACATTACCGATGCGCTGGTTGATCTCAAGGCTCTTCTCAAGGGCTTCAAGCGCTTTGTCCCACTCACCCAGTTCAGCATAGGCATTAGAAAGGTTGTTGTACGCGCGCGCCTCGCCGACGACATCCTTGATTTCCTGGTAGATATCTAGACTCTGCTTGCACAGTTCAACGGTATCGGCGAGATTACCTAAGCGGTACTGCACAGCTCCATCCAGGTAGTAGGCTTGAGCCAGGGAGCGCCGGCTTTCGCGGTTGTCTATCTGCTCAGCGATATTACGGCTCTTCTGGCACCATTCGCTAGCCTGTTCATTCTTTGCCTGGCGGTGGTAAACGCCGGCTCCTAAGAGGAATATATCTGCAGCTTCACTGTTTACCAGATCTTGTTCAAGATATTCAAGTCCCCTCTGCAGCCACTCGAAGGCCGAATCATACTCGCTTTGCCTCTCGAATACCTCGGCTGTCTTTCGGCTCAGATCGGCCTGTTTACGGCGTTTATCGGTACTATCCGGGGCGGCGTCAACGATATCACGAGCAATCTCAATATTCTCAAACGCTCCCTCGTACCGCCCAACCAGGGTCATCACCTCGCTCAATGTCTCATGCGCTGCCAGTCGTTCCTGGCTGGTATCCACCTCGGTTCCCAAATTGCCCGCTGCTTCCAAAGCTCGTTCGCCAGACAAGATGGCCGTGTCGTTGGCAAATTCACGCTGGGCATTCTGGGCGGAATGCAAGTTGTATTCCATCGCCTTTTGCCAGTCCTGCCCTTCATAGTAGTGGTAGGCCAGCAGGCTGGTTTGTTCACCGATCGTATCTGCATAGACATCTTCAATGTAGCCGCCGATTTCGCGGTGTAGAGAACGCCGGTGCTCGAACGGCAGCCCTTCGTAGACCACCTCTCGCGTGGTGAGATGGATAAAACGGTAAAGTTCTGTCTCGAGGACCTGTATCTCGGTCAAACCGAGTTCGTTCAAATAATTCAAACGTTCCCTCAGAACAGCTGCCAAATCTTCATAAGGATAGACGCCCTCCAGTGTGCGGTAGGCAAATACCCTGCCGATTACAGAAGCCACCTGCAAAATATTGCGATCGGAGGCCAGCAGGCGGTCGATGCGGCTGATGATCACGCCGTGGATGGTATCAGGCAGCTCAACTTCAGACATATCATGGACAACCTGGAAGTTCCCTTGAGCATCTTTTTCCAATGCACCTGCATCAACCAAGGCTCGTACTACCTCACCGATGAAGAAAGGATTTCCACAGCCGCGTGAAAGGATGATTTCATACATGGCTTTGGGTAGATCTAAACCGCCCAGCATTTCCTGGATGATCTCTTTACATGCAGGATCTGAAAGATCGGAGAGCTCCATGTCAACTGCATGTAGGTATGCGGTCCAATCTGGTAAGCCAATATCAGGCCGGTGAGGCAGCATGAATAAGATTGGAAAATCGGAGATATTGCGAGCAACATAATCGATCAAATCCATCGAGGCAGGGTCAGCCCAATGTGCATCTTCAATAATCAGCATCAATGGTTTGATATACGCTTTTGCTCTGAGCAGTTTGACGGTCAAATCTAGCACCCGCTGGCGGCGTAATTTTGGGTCTAAATCTCGAGTCAATTCGTTGTCCGGGATCTCCAGACCCAGAACGGTGCCTATCACTGGAGTCCAGAGGGGTTCGTCGATCGCCTCCATGCCTTTTTGAACCGCCTCTATGCGGGTTTTGCTGTCCTGGGACAAGTCGTCAGTTGAGATTCCGAACAATTCTCGCAGAACTTCTGCCCAGGGATGGTAGGTCATCGTCTTGCCGTAGGAAAGGCAGGTGCCGATTAGCAAATCCATGCCCTGTTGATCCCCATACCAGGCCAGTTCTTCAGCCAGCCGGGTTTTACCCAGGCCGGAAACCCCGCTGATCACCAGTACGCTTGCCTGTCCGCTGACGGCATTATCCACCGCTTTACGCCCAGTAGCTAATTCTTCATCACGACCGATGATCGGGCTGGTGGATAACCTGGTTTTCCAATGCGTTATCTCTTTGGTACCTGTAACTGCATAATTCCGGACTGGCTCGGTTTTCCCCTTCACCTTGACGGGCTCTTTTTCTACCAGGTCAAATACTTCTTCTGTCTGCCGGGCAGTGCTGTGACCGATCAGGACTTCACCTTCCTCAGCAATGCCCATCAAGCGGGCAGTCAGGTTGACCTGATCTCCCATAACTGTGTATTCCCGTCTGGTTTTTGATCCGGTATTCGCTCCAAACACGAAACCGCTGTTGACACCGATGCGCTGTTTTAACGGTGCCTCTTCGAATCGTTTGCTGAATTCGGGAATTGATCTCAAGATTTCTTCAGAGTAGTGATTAACGTCTTGCAGGGATCGATTCATTTCCACCGACGCACGGACGGCGCGCTGCGGATCGTCATCATGCGCCTGCAGTGCGCCAAACAAACCCAGGATGCGGTGACCAACAGAATAAGCATCCAGCCGGTTGACTGTCCCGCCGAAGCGCGTGATCACTTCGCTCATGGTGATGAAATGGTTGTTGAGGATGGCGGTTATCGAACTTTCATGCTCAGAACCAAGGGTCTCGATGATCTCATCGATGCCCAGGAAATTCGTAAAGGTGATCGTCACCGGGCGGTGAGAACCATATACCGCGATCCGTTGGGGATCGTTGACTATCCGGCCGAACAGCTCTTCTGGGACGTATGGTCTTAACCCACCGATTGCGGCAGCATCTTTGGTAAGGTTTTGAACCAGGATATCGGGATCGAATCCCAGATCAACTGATGGTGATTCGCTTATCAAGGTTCCTTCATGGATATCAACTATTTTGTGCAGCTCCTCTAGCTTCCAAAAACCCTCGATAACCGGTGAGTAGTTGGCGATATCCTCAGTCGCTTCTTGCAAGGAATCGTGAGCGACAATCTCTCCTGCGGTGGCATTATTTTCTGCGCCAGCCAGGTTGAATAAGGTCTTGCCCATCACGGCGTGATCCATATTCTCCGGTGTACCTAGGCTGGCCATAAAGACTGAGCCACAAGCTAAGCCGATCTTCATTTTCAAGGGAAACACACCCTGAGAAGTTTGAACTTGATCGAAAGCACTCATGGCATCCATCATCGCTCGGCTTGTGGACAGCGCCTGAAATGGTCCAAGGTGACCCTCGAAAAAGATTAATAAGGCATCGCCGCCGAATTTTAGCAGGTCTCCCCCGAACTTATCGTTGATATCGAGCATGGTGGAGAAGTAACTGTTTACGATCCCGGTGACCTCTTCCGCACCTTCTTTACCCAAGACGGATAACTTTTCGGACATGGCAGTGAAGCCTGATACATCGGCGAATAAAACTGCGCCATATTGAAAGCCACCATTCACATTTCCTGGCTCTGGATTTTTGTAGATTGAATGCACCAAATAATTGGGAAGGTAGGTGGAGAGCATCTCGCGGACAGCGCGAATGTGCTTCGAAATTGTCATTACCTCCACCAAATCGACACTTTGGGTTAAATGCCGGCTTAAGTGTGGTGGCAGGTAAGGTTCTAAATTTGAGAGTGGGTTTAGCTGGTTATCCGTCATAAATTAAATACAGCTGGCCAATTCATAAATCCCCGGCTGGTAATAAATAAGTTATAATAGCCTATCAGGAAAAATTGAATGGTTTTAGAATTTTTATCTGCATAACTAATAATGGCAGGGGTTACTGGTTGAATAAATTACCATTCGAAATCATCTCAAATCCTTAATTTATCCTATTTTGGTCACAACCTAGCAAGTTCGATTTAATTGAATGGTCTTTATGGACTAGAACTTGCATCTAATCGTAATTCAATAAGTGATTGCTAATTGGTTGCCGATGAAGATGATTATATACTAATTGACGAATAGTTTACCCGATTCAGTAACAATCCCAGGGATCAATTCGTTTAAAGTTGAAAGCCGATACGAAGACATTTAGGAAGATAACTGAAGATCAATTTTGCAGACCTGCATGGTTTGGGTCTCAGTCAATTTAGGAGGAACGGTATGGTGAAAAATGGTCTCCAATTGGATGACGGTTCGCGAGTGGGGGTGATCGGTGGCGGTCCAGCAGGCTCATTTTTCTCATTATTTCTCCTTGATCTGGCGGATAGGATGGGTATGGATATCGAGGTTGATGTCTATGAACCGCGTGATTATACCCGCCCAGGGCCAGTTGGCTGTAACATGTGCGGGGGAATTATCTCTGAGTCCCTGGTGCAAAACCTGGCCGCGGAAGGTATCAATCTACCGCCAACTGTCGTACAAAGAGGGATCGATTCTTATATGCTGCACATGGATGTAGGCAGCGTGCGCATTGAAACTCCACTGCAAGAAAAACGAATCGGCGCAGTGTACCGGGGGCCTGGGCCGCGTGATCTCAAGGAGGTGAAGTGGGGCAGCTTTGACGGTTACCTCCAGAATCTTTCCATCGAAAAAGGGGCAAAGGTAATCAATCAAAGGGTGGATGAGATTCTTTGGGAGGATGAAAAACCGCAAATTAAAGTTCGCAAAGGTGAGCCACAGCCTTATGATTTGGTGACCATATCTGTCGGGGTAAATTCTGCCTCCAGGAAGCTATTTTCAAATTTAAATTTTGAATACGAAACCCCAAAAACAACTAAGACCTTTATCCAGGAATACTACTTTGGGGAAGATCAAATCCAGGAAGTACTGGGCTCATCGATGCATGTCTTCCTGCTCGACCTGCCGCGCCTGGAGTTTGCAGCCATTATTCCAAAAGGAGATTACGTTTCGGTATGCCTATTGGGTGAGGATATTGACAAAGAATTGATATCCAATTTCATGAACTCCCCTGAAGTAAAGGCAGTTTTCCCTCCCGGCTGGGATTTTGATGCCAAGTCATGCAACTGCTCGCCGAGAATCAATATCGCTGGCAGCAAACGACCATTCGATGACCGGATCGTATTCATCGGAGATAGTGGTGTCACCCGATTATATAAAGATGGCATCGGAGCTGCGTACCGCACGGCGAAATCTGCTGCAACTACTGCCGTTCTGCAGGGGATCTCGGCACAGGATTTTGAAGAATATTACTGGCCCGCTTGTCGAAATATTAATACCGATAACATGATCGGTCAGGTTATGTTCCTGGTAACCCGCATCATTCAGGGCCAGCGAATCGCGCGCCGGGCAGTCCTGCGCATGACCGCCAACGAGCAAGAAGAGGCTGATTCAGCAAAGAGAATGAGTATGGTGCTGTGGGACATGTTTACCGGAAGTGCACCGTATAAAGAAATCTTTGTGCGCACTTTAAGCCCAGCGTTTTTAGCCCGGTTGGCTGGCGATTTGGCGATATCCGTTACTGGAAGATGATTTGAACGAGTGGGTTTTATTTATCATCGTTGAGATTATCCGTATGAGGAGCAAATAATGACAAATGGAGCGTTGGGGAAGGTTTACCGGGATGGCGAAGTGATCATCTGTGAAGGTGAAGAAGGCAATTGTATGTTTGTCATCCAGGAGGGGGAAGTAGAGGTCTTGATGGCAGGAGAAGAAGGTAAAGAGATTCGTCTTGGCGTGCGCGGAGAAGGGGAATTCTTCGGGGAGATGGCGATCTTCGATCGAGACGTCCGCTCTGCCACTGTGCGAGCCTTGGGAGAGGCGCGCGTGCTGACAGTCGACAAGAAGAATTTCATGCGCCGGGTGCATGAAGATCCATCCCTGGCCTTCCGCCTGGTCGAGACGATGTCACGCCGGATCAGAGAGCTGGGCGAAGAAGTCGCCCGGTTACAAAATAATGGGTGACAGGCATTTGATTATTGGACCTGCAGCCCGTTATTGATAAGGTTGATGCTTTTTATTTCTCGGACAACTAATTCGTTTGGGCTTTCTAGCAATCTGAGCAAGATGTCAATTCTAGCTACAAATCGGTAAATATAGATTGGGAAGCATAAGCAACCCCGATCATGCTGGGTCCTGTGTGAGCTCCCAAAACAAGCGAGATGTGACCTTCCGGAAGCCAGGTACACTCAAAAGTCTTATCGATTAAATCCCGCAGTTTTTCCGCCCCCTCGAAATTGTAAGAATGGAGCACTTGAACCCGCAGTTCTGAGCCAGGTATGTGCTTTTCCTTGATAATCTTAACCAGGCTTTCAACTGCTTTATTAAATGTGCGAGCTTGCCCGAGTTGCACATAAGTCCCTTTATTTTTTTCAACACCTATCAGCGGTTTGATATTCAATACGGATGCGAGAAGCCCTTTCATGTGGCTGATGCGTCCCCCGTGGATAAGATACTGCAGCTCGTTGAGGGTGTAGATACTTTCACTCGCCTCACCTATCGTTCTGATCAGGGGTTTGACCTTATCCAATGCCCAACCCGATTTAATTACCCGGGCGGCGGCTTCAACCTGCCAGCCAGCGGCAGCGGAAAGGGTTTTCGTATCAACAACGGTGATGTTCGCATCTGGATGGAGGTCTGCTGCGGCCAGGGCTGCATTGTAAGTTCCACTCAACCCGGATGAGATGTGGATCGATAGGATATCCGGATCAGTTTCCAGGATTTTTTGGTAGGTATCCGAGAATTCTCCAGTCGATGGCTGAGAAGTAGTCGGCATTTTCTCTGATTCTTCCAGCAATGGGTAGAATTCACCTGGCGTGATATCAACCCCTTCCCGGTAAGTCACCTCGCCTAAACGAACATTGAGTGGTACAACGTGTATATTCAGATCGGCTAATTCCTCTTTTGTCAGGCTTAAGTCAGTTCCGCTGTCAGTAACAATTTGCATGTGGTGTCCTCCATAGTTGATTATATAAAAAATTTGTCTCCCGGTGATCATCCGCTTGGAGAGAAGTCCCCCATGGGTTGGAAGAATGAGAGCTTTGGAACTCCAGGCCCAGCAGATATGATCGATCGATGTCGGGAAAAGTTTATCATTAATCACTTGGGAAAAATATATGAAAAGGTTCTAAGATGTCCGCCCGATATATATTTGGGACATTTTTTGGCAATGAAAGATTTTTCCCCAGGGAGAAGACAGATATTCACAAGATTTGGCGATTGGGTTGACCCACCAATGTAAATGTAATAGAATAACCGCACTCTGCCCTCGTAGCTCAGCGGATAGAGCATTTGCTTGCGGAGCAAAGGGTCGGGTGTTCGAATCACCCCGAGGGCGCAGAACTGATCCGAACCGCTTGATGTACCTGTCGAGCGGTTTTTGCATATATCCAATCAAAGTAAGGTTAGCAGCTGGCAGTAACCTTGATTCCATATCAACTAAAAGTTCTATTTGTTGCTTTAACCAAAAAATGAACTTGTGAAAAATATGACAAATGTCTATGATATTTGTCATTGATTCTGAATCAAATAATCTATAAAATGCAATTATAGATATGAAATAATTGTATACGTTTATGCACCTGGCGGGGTCAGACAAATATCGCAACCTGGCTACCATCGCAACATCATTGATGACCGCTGACGTCTCGTCAGCGGTTTGTTGCTTAATGGAGGAAGAATTATCGAGTAAACTTGGCGGTTTTTGGCAGTATTTCTACTTGCTTTGGCAGTTTAAGGAGAAATAATGAAATAAGAGATGTCTATTGGCGAAGCGGATAGATAGGTTAATTTATTCCCAGGAGGTCAACCATGAACCCCATTTACGAATCTGGCATTCAATTCATCCAGTCACTGCAGACCTTGAGCCCGGCCCTCGACAGCTTGATGAGATACATCAGCTTTTTTGGGACGATCGAATTTTATCTATTACTCATCCCGTTTTTGTATTGGGTGGTCAGCGCATCACTTGGCTTCCGCGTCCTGCTGCTGCTGATCGGCACCGACTTTCTAGGCATATTCTTCAAGCAGCTGCTTCACCAACCGCGACCTTATTGGGTCGGGGATGTGCAGGCATTGGCGGAAGAGACCTCCTACGGCATCCCTTCCACCCACGCCAGCGATACGTTGGCTGTGTGGGGTTATCTGGTCTACGTGCTTAACAAGACCTGGTTGTGGGTGCTCACCGGGCTGGTAGTGTTGTTGGTCGGCCTCTCCCGCATGTATCTGGGGGTCCACTTCCCCACCGACGTGCTCGGGGGCTGGCTGATCGCCCTGGTGGCCATTTTCCTGCTCATCAAGGGCGAAGCTTGGCTCTCCCCTTACTTGAAGAAGCAGTCTGTCGGTCGATTGGTCGGGATCGGCTTTGTTGTCTCGCTGCTGATGCTCCTGGTGGGCTGGCTGGTCGGCCTGTCGATCGCCTCTTCACCCGATCCGGTGGAGTGGGCTCAGAACGCTATCCTGGCTCGGGAAAATTCGCATTACTTCACCCTGGCAGGTTCTTTCTTCGGCATGGTCGCTGGATATTCCTTGATGCGGCGCTATGCTGCCTTCGATACCAAGGGCAGTTGGGTAAAACGCGTCGGCCGCTACCTGCTGGGTATGGTTGGCGTGCTCGTTTTGTACCTGGGGCTGGATGTGCTCTTCGGCATGATCGCGGCCGATGAGACCGCCCTAGGGCTGGGGCTGCGCTACATCCGCTACGGCGCGGTCACTTTCTGGGCCATGTTCGGGGCGCCGTGGGTCTTTTTGAAGCTGCGTTTGGCGGAGGCGAAGGGCAAGCTAGTGAGAGATGACCACCCGTCTATCCAGCAGGAAAAGCTTCCAGCTTCACCATAGGGTCAGGGTTTGGGTAAACCTGCTCAAGGAGTTTGAACGTGGTATAGATTCGCTCAAGCTTGAGACGAGCTGGTCAGCGAGGTGCTGGACAACGGTTTCAGTAGTTTGATTTTATATCTGTTCCGATTAATAAGACGAAAGGTGTGGGTGAAATGAAGACCAAGACCTTCATCAACTTGATAATTGTATTGGTTTTACTGGTTGCTTCGTTTGGGGTGGTGCCATTAGTTCAACCTACTACACGGGCCGCCACGAACGTACGCGTTAAACCGGGCGGCAGCACCAGCGCTGGCTGTGGTTCCACCTGGGGCACAGCTTGCGAGCTGCAGACTGCGCTTACCGCTGTTGTTGCGGGAACTGAAATCTGGGTTGCAGCGGGCACCTACAAACCCGGCATAAACCGAACAGATACCTTCCAGCTGAAAAGCGGGGTAGCTCTTTATGGCGGTTTCGCGGGAACAGAGACCGCCCGAAATCAGCGTGACTGGGAGACCAACCTGAGCGTGCTGAGCGGAGATATTGGCGTGCTGGGCGACATTAGCGACAACAGCCTTCACGTAGTTGTTGGTGATTATGTGGATGCCACCGCCATCCTGGACGGCTTTACCATCACCGGGGGTAACGCGGATGAGGATGACTGGATAGCGCTTAGGGGTCCTAATGGTGGTGGGATGTACAATGGTTATGGTGGCAATCCATCTGTTGCAAACGTGATCTTCACAGGGAACTCGGCACATTACGGTGGTGGGATGGCTAACATTGGAAGCAACCCTTCTCTGGTTCACGTTACCTTCAGTGGGAACTCGGCATGGGATGGAGGTGGGATGTTTAACAGTTCTGGCAACCCAGTGTTGACGAATGTTATCTTCATTGGCAACACAGCTGGCAGTGGTGGAGGAATGAGTAATTTGGGCAACCCAACGCTGACTGAGGTGATCTTCTGGGGTAACAGTGCAGACTATGGTGGTGGTATATATAACTTTGGTGGCAATCCGTCCTTGACCAACGTTACCTTTATCGGTAACAGCGCTGACTCCAGCAGTGGGATATTCAACGATACTGGTAATTTATCTCTTACCAATGTGACCTTCAGTGGTAACAAAGCAAACTATTGCGGTGTGATGCTTATTAGAGGTAGTAACACAACCATTGTTAATACAATCCTGTGGGGTAATTCTGCAGGGGATAGTTCACAAATCTGCGTGGGCGACTATTCTACTCTTTCTATCCGTTACAGCGATGTGCAGGGTGGTTGTACCGCCATTCCGGGTAGTGACTGCTCTAGTGGGGGCAATATCGATGACGACCCGCTCTTCGTGCGCAATCCGCACCCCGGTCCCGATGGCACCTGGGGCACGGCAGATGACGATTATGGTGACCTGCGCCTGCAGAGAGGATCACCGGTGATCGATGCTGGAGATAACACTGCACCCGGATTAGTGGGGGTCACCAACGACTTGGTTGGCAATCCACGCTTCTATGATGTTCACGAGATATCCGACACAGGCGTGGGACCAGCACCAGTGGTGGATATGGGTGCCTATGAGAGACAAGCCAATCATGCCCCGACGGCAGGGGACAATAGCTATAGTACGAATGAAGATCTGTCACTACATATTGGTGGTCCCGGGGTTCTGGCCAATGACAACGATCCAGATGGTGATGCATTCAGCGCGGTGCTGCAGAGCGGACCCAGCAGTGGTTCCCTAATTTTAAATCCGGATGGCTCTTTTGACTACATGCCTCAGCAAGATTATCACGGTGTGGTGACCTTTACCTACCGGGCAACCGATGGCTTACTAAACTCAAACACGGCCACAGCCACCATATCCGTCAGCAGCGTAAATGATGCACCGATCGCTATTAACGATAACTATATCACTGCTAAAAATGCGAACCTGCACATCAATGTCCCAGGTGTGCTCATAAATGACAGCGACCCGGATGGCGATGCGCTGAGCACAGTGCTGCAAAGCGGACCCAGCAATGGTTCTTTGACCTTGAATTCGGATGGATCCTTTGATTACCTTCCTGAGTCGAATTACAGCGGAGTTGTGACCTTTACCTACCGGACAACCGATGGTTGGCTAAACTCGAACACCGCAACAGTCACGATAACGGTTAGCAGCGTAAATGAGGCGCCTATCGCTGTCAACGATAGCTATACCACTTACGAAAACACAAAGCTAGTAATTAATGGACCGGGTGTGCTAAATAATGACAGTGATCCGGATGGAAATCCGCTCACTGCTGTACTGATGAGCGGACCAGATAAAGGTTCTCTCACCATAAACCCCGATGGATCCTTTGAATACCAGCCTGAGAAGGATCACAGTGGCGTGGTGACATTTACCTACTGCGCCTCGGATAGCCTGCTCGATTCAAACATCGCCACGGTGAGTATCACGGTTAGTGAGGCTGTCAAAGAAATTTATCTACCGATGGTTATCCACTAGGATGGAGGGAGAAACAGGAAACACTGGAGGATGGTGAACAAAAAAGAAACAGAGCTGGTTATAATTCCAGCTATCGCTAACCCAGAATGCCACTCGAAGAGGGTTTGGATTTCACAAATGGATATCTTATCCGCGCTGTTAAAGTCGCCCACAGTTCTGTGAAGATCATCCGCTGGATCGCTCGCATCTGGAGCATTGGCGTATTTGTCGTCGCCCTATTGATAATCTTCACTCCTGATCCATACGCCATTGGGCCAGTACCGACGGAGGATTGGTTCCTGTTGAGCTTGTGGGGGGTGGCAATTTTGGGATTGTTGGTGGCCTGACGCTGGGAACTTGTGGGTGGAACCATCACCATCGCCACGCTATCCTTCCGTGAACTGGCATGGATTGTGCTGAAAGGGGACTGGATAGTGAACTTCCTGATCGCCTGGTTGTTCATCGTGCCACCCGCGATCCTGTTCCTGGTCGCTTGGGGTTTGGAGCACAAGGCGAATAAGGCATAGTTTCAGTTTTGAACAAATTTTTCTCTAGTGGTGGCTTACAGCTTAGGTGAAACAAATCCAATGGAGCGCCCTTGGCTTCGTTACAGATATGGATAGTGTTGGGCATTGAATTGGTTGTATTTTCATTAATTCAGATAAGTAGTTTTTCAACCGGATCAATTCTAAAAGCATGAAATTTGTGACATATGTCACAAATTTCATGTGATATTCATCATTGATTCTGTATCAAAATATCTATAAGATGCAAATATAAATATGAATTTAAAATATACATATCCGTAACTGGCGGGGTCAGACTGCCACACCAACCTGACTTACATTTCAACCTCGTTGATGACCGCTGACGTCTTGTCAGCGGTTTATTGCATTAAGGGCAAACTTTTATGGATAACTTGCTTCTGTATTTTTTCCCTTCAATGCTGCTACTGATTACGAGGTGGCCTAAATGTGTCACCCGCAACCTGCATGGTACGGCTGGTGTGCTCCGGCTTTACCTGGGACTGGACGCGGTCCAGGAGATGATCGCGCCTGATAAAAAGCTCTCCGGGGTAATCCCTTGCACACAGGCTATTTTGAAGTTGCACCTGGCCGAGCCGGGTGGAAAGAGAAGGTGGGATGATCTAAGCAAATATATTGATTGACTTGGATGCTTTTCCCAAAGCTTATAAAAACTGCTAAACCAATAGGTTATCTGATTAGGAGTGCTAAAGATGAAATCCAAATTCCAATTCTATTTTTCAATTCTTGTAATCTCTGCTTTCTTGGTTATCCCCGCAATTGCCTACGCAGCCTCTCCTTCAGTCTTCAACGGGCATTGGAAGGCAATTGACGTAGATGGCAGCGATATCCGCTTGACGATTGCTGGTCCCCCGCAAGGTCCTTTCCGGATCACGTGGACGGAAAGTTATATAAGTTTCTGTGGTGGAAAGGCTGGCATCGTCCGCGGTAGCGGGTGGCTGGTCGAAAGTGATGTGCTTATAGCTAACCTCACCTTGGTTTGCTTCACCACCGGCGATACCATAGATTTTGAGATCATCTGGATCTATGATCCCGGAACCGACACTATCTCTAGCGATTTTATTACCTGGCACCGACCTAGTGCCCGTGCGAAGGCTTGTGTGTCACCACCATCTGGGGTGAGCAGTTGGTGGTCTGGAGATGGGGATGCCAGCGATTTAGTCTCTGGAAGAGATGGTATTTTCCGTGGTGATGCAACTACCGTCTCCGGATTGGTTGATCTGGCATTCAGACTGGATGGAGATGGTGATTTCGTCGAAGTCCCCGATGACCCCGGTCTCAATTTCGGTACCGGCGACTTCGCAATCGACTTGTGGGTTAATTTCATCGACCCATCTGGTGAGCAGGTTCTGATAGAGAAGTGGATCCAGGGTGATGGATACATTGATGGCTGGACCCTGACAAAGCTGGAGAATCAGGTCCTGCGCTTGGCAGTAGACATTGGGGATGGAAATGAAGCCGACCTGGATTCGGAGGAACTTGCGATTCATCCAGGTCTCTGGTATCACTTCGCCGCCATCCGCAAGGGCTCAGTCGTTACCCTATTCATGAACGGAGCAGCAATAGCTCAAAATGATGAAATGGGCGCATCGAATCTGAACTCCCCAGCTTCGCTTAAATTTGGTCACCGCGGGGGACCAGATGATACGCCAGGTTCGATCGACGAGAGAGGTTTTTACCTGAATGGACGTATTGACGAAGTTGAGATATTCGTCGGCACTGCCCTATCAGAGGAGCAGGTCATGGCGCTGTATGCAGCTGGAAGCGGGGGAAAGTGCAAGGACGGAATTCAATAGCCTTCCATGCTGGATTTACGGGTCAACTATGGGCATGATTGGATGGCAAATGCATTCTTTGTTCCATAACCCCGATTCACGGGCTTTTCCGAGTGGAGTAGTTCAACAGGAAGGATTGGCCCAGGCCCGCGATGAGGTAGGCAATGCCGCTGCAATAAATTGGTGTGTTCCCTATCCACAATGATGAGACCTGTCCTTCGAGATTTCAATGATCAAGAATGAGCTCCAATTCAGGTGGTGATAAAGATGATCATTTATCACGATGGGAGGGGAGGGTATACCTCCCCTTATCCCATGAAATAATCGAAAAATTTCAAACAATACCCTATCCAGCGATCAATGAAAGGAACTGCCATGAATTACAAAAGGTTAATTTACTTAGTAATGGTGGTCGTGTTGATTTTTGGAGGTGCTGCTGTACCAGCAGCGGGAAAGAAGGATGCCCCTATCATTCCTCCAGAACCAAATATCTCGAACGGGAGCGTTGGATCTTCTGCTTTCCTATCCCCGATGGTTTTCTTGTATGAGCGCACCTTTGGAGTGACGGAGGTAGCCTATCCGCATGATTCTCAGCATCGATATCTTAATACACCATATGGTGTAGACGTGGATGACAGCAGTAATGTGTGGGTGGCCGAAGAAAACGGAAATTCTGTTGTAAAGTACGCACCAGATGGCTCATTCCTTCTGCTGATCGGCACACCAGGCTCACAATCTCAGGCTGACAATAACCACTTTATTTATTGCCAAGAAGTAGCAGTAGATTCTTCAGGCAATCCGTGGGTAGTCGACAGCGGTTCGAACCGGGTGGTCAAGTACAGCCCAACTGGAAGCTATCTGACTCATTTGGGGATCACCGGAGAAGGAGGGGAGGATAATGACCATTTCAACGATCCAAAGGGTATAGCTTTTGATAGTGCTGGTCGCATTTACGTGTCAGATGCGGGTAACCATCG
>JBFFEL010000036.1:0-32342 GCA_041558875.1 Anaerolineales bacterium | reverse complement strand
GTCTGTCTCAAATCCCTGGCGTACAACTCCCTATCCTTTACCCGGTCCTTGGGAGGCAAGTCTTTCTCGAGCTGCTTGACGATTTGCGGGTAGCGAATATCGAAGAGCACGAAGGCAAAGACCAGGATCAGGCTGATGACTTCGAACGCATCCTTAACCAATGCTTGGATCTCAATCATGATTATGCTGGTATTAATTTAGACCTAATTCCCGGAAGAGATGCTCATAGGAATCGGGGGCAATCAGATATTCGTTTGGCTCGTTTCTAACTCTGGTCAGCTGCCGGTAGCGACGTCCGCTCCTAGCGATGATCCGATTGAGCTCATCAACCATGTTCGTCGAGGCGATAAAAACCCGGTATTGGCGACCATCGTCAATTTCTTCTGCTTCCCCAATGGTGGCACGTAAAGTGCTGTTTATCTCCTCCAGCAGGTCGTATCGAAACCGGGTTAATACGTTCAGGATCAGATTCTTGCTGCGCGTGATCGGCAGCTGGAACATAGAAGCGACTTCGAGCTCATCCGGTATCCGTTGTTGGAAAAAGCGTTTGATCAGGTAAAAAAGGCGATATTCACGGATCTCGTTTGCCCGTGAGGGTAAACCCATGCCGAGGAACATTTGGCGGTACTCATCCAGGGCAGCCAGGGTCACTTTGTTAAGTGCTTCAGCAAAACTCTTATCGTCAGAAACTCTGAGTAATGCGGTTAATTTTTCTCGTTCATCGGGGGAGAAAAAATCATCAGGGATCTCGATTTGTATCGGCATATCCACCTCAATATGGAATGTAAATTTTCCGTTGTGAGTCTTCAATTGGATTATAACAATAGCCAAAGGATTTCCGAATCTGATCGGGCCGATAGTAATGCCAAAGACATTACCGCTATATGCATTTAGCAAGATAGAGATTAATGGTTTGAAATGTTCGTTTGGCTGTAGAGCCTGTTTTCTGGCATAATCGGGGGAACTTTACTCCATACTTCGGATCAATGAATGAACAACGCCCCCATTTTTGACGTATTATTGCTGCTCGGACGTCCCGCCGCAGGTAAAAGTGAAATATTGGAACATCTGCGGGGCACAGAATTAAAAGAGCGGATTGAAAAATACCATATCGGTCAAGTGGAAGTGCTCGATGATTTTCCCATGTTGTGGGCCTGGTTTGAAGAAGACGAGATCCTCGCCAATAAATTTGGTCAGCCGCGCATGCATGCTGATGAGAATGGTTATTTCAACTATCCATATTTGTGGAATTTATTGATCGAGCGAATCAGCCTTGATTATGAAAAGCTTATCCGGGATGATCCCCAATACCACCAGCACACCTCTTAGATTATCGAGTTTTCGAGAGGCAGCGAGCACGGCGGTTATAGGCAGGCATTCGAACATCTGTCAGACCGGATTCTCGATCGAGCCGGGGTGATCTCTGTAGAGGTTTCATACAGGGAATCACTGCGCAAGAACAGGCTGCGCTTCAACCCGCAGCGACCAGACAGTATCCTAGAACACGGTCTGGAGGATGAGAAGATGGCGCGTCTCTACCGGGATGATGACTGGCAGGAGTTGGTGGCAACTTCAGGTTCTCAAGAGTATCTTACTACGCAGGGGAAGCAGATTCCGTATGTAATCTTCGAAAACGAAGACGATGTGACGATCCACGGTGGGGATTCACTTTCCCAGAGACTGATGGAGACAATGGCAAGATTGTGGCAAATCCAAAGTAGAGATGTTCATAGAATTAAAAATTATGACTGAGCCAATCAACGCCAATCCTAAGATCGGCAAGCTTGACCAAGATGTGCCAATGTCATCGCGATCACTCATCCGCATGAATATTTTGCAGTAATTGATGAATTTCTAACCAGGTGAGTATTGGGCATAGCTTCTTGATTATTATTACTTTCAATTCCTTCAAAGTATAGAATCACCAATTAATCACCATTGAGTTCACCCTTTTAATCTAGGTGGGTAACATTATTGGTATAGTAAAATAGATGTTCTTCGTAGGCATGCTCGATGTATGAATCTTCAATGCGAGCCGAGGCAATCCGGACGGCTATTTTCAGTAAGATTTACTCACCAGATCCAACGATACCTTGGCAATATTGGATTAACCAGTGATATTTCCCTGGTAGATCCGTAAGTACTATCAGATTTTCGATTAGGAGATAACCAATGAGCGATTCAAATTTAGACACTTCCACAGTTAAAGGATGGGAATGGATTGTGGGCATAGTGTTTTTGCTGCTCCTGGGTCTGTTCACAGTCGGGTCTATGTTCATGCTGATCGCCGGATATATACCTGATTTCCTGAGGTAATTCCCCCTTTACTTTCGAATTCACTTGTTCGGCATTCACTAGATCATCTGGTGTGGTTCGATTCTGATTTACGTATCTTCATCAGAATGGAATAGGTGGTCAGCTTCTTGTCTTGTTGATAATGGGTCGTTTCCTATTGATTCATATTGGGATTATCATATCTCGCACTGGGACAGGCTAGACCGGAAAACCCAAATAACAAATATCTAATATCGGGCGGCATTTTCATGATACTGTCCTGTTCTTGACCATTCATATCAGGATGTGTATATTTGTGGGGATATAAACCGGTACAATTTCCAGGGTAACTCCAATGTCTTTTAGAACCTACATCGAGCGTTTAGCAGTTCGCCAAGATCTAGTTACGATCAGTGAGCCGATCTCAACTCGCTATGAGATGGCGTCGGCGCTCAAGGAATTGGAGCCGCGACCGGTTCTATTTGAAAATCCGCGTGAGACACAATTCAGGGTGCTTGGCAATCTGTTTCCCAATAAAGCGGCTTTCGCTGATTATTTCAACCTGTCCGTGGAGGAGATCATACAAACCCTGTCAGCGGCGATCGAACAACGGTCACCTCCGAGAATTGTCTCTGAAGCACCCTGTCAGGAAGTTGTGGTTACTAATCCAGATCTCGATCGCCTGCCGATATTACGACATTTTGAAAACGATGGGGGAAGGTACATCACCTCCGGTGTGGTGATTGCGAAGCACCCCCACTACGGCCAGAATCTGGATTTTCACCGCTGTATGCAGTTCTCCAACAACGAAATGGCCATGCGAGTCGTCGAAGGTCGAAATTTTGACACCTTTCTGAAGGATCTTGAAACGGTGGAGGTCGCAGCGTGCGTGGGCTGCGCGCCTAATGTACTCGCCGCAGCTGCTACTTCGGTGGAGATCGGGATCGACGAACTGGAAATCGCCAACGCCCTTGAACCGCTGGATGTGGTTCAAGCAAAATCAGTTGACTTATATGTTCCTGCAGAAGCAGAGTTCGTTCTGGAGGGGACGGTTTATTTCAAACGAAAACACGCTGAAGGACCATTTGTTGACCTGACGGAGACACAGGATGCGATCCGCCAGGAACCAGTTTTTGAAGTCAAGATGATCACCCAACGCCGGGACGCCATCTGGCAGGCGCTGCTTCCCGGGGGTATGGAGCATAAGCTGCTGATGGGTATGCCGCGCGAACCGACGATATTCAATAGTGTAAACAAGGTTGTGCGCTGCCTGGATGTCAACGTCAGCCCTGGAGGTAGTTCCTGGCTGCATGCCATTGTGCAGATTGAAAAGCAGGATCCAGAGGACGGGAAGAGAGCCATCCAGGCTGCGTTTGAGGGACACAGCTCCTGCAAGCATGTTTTCGTGGTTGACAAAGATATTGATATCTACAATCCCCTCGAAGTGGAATGGGCGCTGGCTACGCGTTTCCAAGGCGATGTGGATATGGTGATCAAGGACCGCGAGCGAGGTTCCAGCCTCGATCCGAGTGCTGAGCTGGGTACCCACCAGACGACCAAGATTGGATTTGATTTGACCAAACCGCTCGGAGAGGAGCGCAAGCCTTTTGAGAAGGTGGAATATCCACAGATTGATTTGGGGAAGTTTATCAAGTAAAAATGGTTTCGACCTATGGGATTTGACCCGGAAAAGCATCATCGCCGTTCAATCCGCTTAGAAGGTTATGCCTACACACTGCCTGGAGTATATTTTGTAACTATGATTTCTTATCGAAGGGTGTGTATCTTTGGTGAGATCGTGAAGGGTATGGTTGAATTAAGCCTGGTTGGTGATTTGGTGAAAAACTGTTGGTTGAGCATTCCGAACCATTTTGAATCCACAAATTTGGATGAGTATGTATTAATGCCTAATCATTTGCATGGGATCATATTCATTAACGAATCTCGTGGTAAGGGCAAAGCATTCGCAAAGGACAATATCGATAATGATGACCCATTACTGGCGAATGCTTTGCCCCTACGACAGGTTGGTACCCAATCTGGATCGCTCAATGCGATTTTCCAGAATTTTAAATCTGTGAGCACGCGATTGGTAAATAAATTATATTTCAAACCAGGTAATAAGATTTGGCAGCGGAATTATTATGAAAGGATCATTCGCAATGAAAGGGAGCTGAACGCCATTCGTCAATATATTTGTGATAACCCTCTGAACTGGGAAAGAGATGAAGAATATGTTAATCTGCGTTGGTAGGGGGGAAGCAACCCAAAAATCTTGATCATAATTTGGTACTTTATATATGGTTGCTTCGCCCTTACGACTCGATAGGAATAGGAATGAATCTTACCAATGAAGAGCAGGCCATGCTCGCTGGAGAGCAGGGCAGAGCTACCCAGAAAGCAATGGAGATCCTGGTTGCCCTGGGCACGATTTACGATGCTGAGCACATGGTCCCGGTGACTTCGGTGCAGATCGCAGGTGTCAGCTATGACAATCTGGGTGAGGCAGGTCTGCATTTCTTGACCCAGCTTCAAGAGGGAGGCGGAAAGGCGCGGGTCTTGACGACTTTAAATCCTGCCGGTATGGATGTTGAGAACTGGCAGGAGCTGGGTATCGATCCTGGTTTCGCAGAGAAGCAGCTCCAGGTGATCGACGCCTTCGCACGTATGAATGTGGTCACAACCTGCACCTGTACGCCATATCTTTCGGGAAATGTCCCCCACTTCGGAGAGCACATAGCCTGGTCAGAGAGCAGCGCAGTTTGCTACGCGAACTCAATGCTTGGGGCGCGCAGCAACCGGGAAGGCGGTCCAAGCGCCCTGGCTGCAGCGCTAACGGGACGCACACCAGCATACGGGATGCATTTGGACGAGGAACGCCGACCGGGGATCACGTTCGTTGTGGAAGCTGATCTGGTGGAAAATGATGATTATGGGGGTCTCGGTAAAGCGATCGGCGAGCGAATGCAGGCATTGGAGGGTAAGCCAGTACCGTATATTCGCGGCATGAAACAGGCCTCCCTGGAGAACATGAAATCTTTTGCTGCCAGCCTGGCCACGTATGGTGGTGCTGCACTTTTCCATATGAAAGGCGTCACACCTGAAGCCGGGCAATTCAGCCCTCCTGGGGAGGCGATTTCCATTTCAGCTGCAGATGTGGTTAAAGCTAAACTGGAACTGA
Organism: Anaerolineales bacterium; assembly: GCA_041558875.1. Lineage (GTDB taxonomy): Bacteria > Chloroflexota > Anaerolineae > Anaerolineales > UBA4823 > PFL25. Next base: position 26,887 of record JBFFEL010000036.1, on the reverse strand, counting down.
CCGATGGAGATCCGATCGAGGCAGATTTTGTCAGCCTGGGTTGCCCTCATTTGTCGATTAAAGAGATCGCCCGTATTGCAGAGCTGCTGGAAGGCAAACAAGTTGTGAAGGAATTCTGGATCACAACCGCCCGCCCGACAAAACAAATCGCAGACCGGATGGGTTATTCGCAGGTAATCGAAGCCAGCGGGGCGAAATTCGCCGCGGATACTTGCTGTGTGGTTGCGCCGATCAAGGGTCATTTTACTGCTCTGGTCACTGATAGCGCCAAAGCCTGTTACTATGCGGCGGGGAAGAACCAGTTTCGAACCATCCTGAAACCATTCGACGAAGTTGTCTTGACCGCGATTGGTGAAAGTCCCCAGGAGGCAGCCTGATGAATTGGAAGGGAAGGAAAATCTACGCCGGTGTGGCTGAGGGGAAAATTATCGCCAGCCAGATGGGAATTTCCTTTTTTGGTGGAGTCGATCCGGAAAGTGGCGTGGTGGTTGAGCGCGGCCATGACTTGGAGGGGCAATCTGTATCTGGAAAAGTACTCGTGTTCCCGACAGGTAAAGGTTCGACTGTCGGCTCTTATACCTTATACCGGTTGAAGAGAGCGGGAAAAGCGCCGATCGCGATCGTTAATGAAGAATGTGAGACCATCACCGCAGTAGGTTGTATCATCGCTGAGATTCCATGCGTAGACCAGGTCCCGATCAACGAACTGCGCACCGGGCAGCTGGTGAAAGTGGATGGTGACCAGGGAGTGGTGACTCTGCTTGCAGAGTGAGTACTTCCTTGGGGGATGCTTTCCATTCCATCCATCCTCACTGGATTGGGGGAAAATAAAATTAGACAGTGATAAATATCACTATTCTTTACGAATAACTGAAAGTACAATATTCCAGTTAGTTGCGACCTTGATCTATTTATAAAATCTAAGGTTGCTAAGATATTAGAAACCACAAAATTTAGGTTAGTCTATGATAAAATTTAGACTAATCGAAATATTTTCGTTTGTAGAGGATATTGTATTGCAGTTGTAAAAGACCGAATTTTAAACGATGATATTTAAGAACCTCTTTCGCCAAAAAGGGCGCACCTTGCTCACCATATTCGGCATCAGCATTGGCGTTGCTGCCATAGTTAGCTTAGGCGCGCTGGCGGATGGATTGCAGGCAGGTTACGATTCGATCCTGACCGGAAGCAAAGCCGATCTGATCCTCAGTCAGCCGGATGCCGTGGACTTGACTACCACCTCCGTGAATGAAAGCATTGGAGCTGAATTGAATGCTATGTCGGACATCAGCTCAGTTAGCGGCATGTTGCAAGGATTCGTGCCGACAGAGAACGTGCCCTTTTTCTTCATTTATGGTTATCCTGACGACAGTTTTGTACTTAGTCGCTTCCATATTATCTCTGGTGGAGGATTGGATTCGCGGGAGGCAAAACAAGCACACGGTGAACCGATCATGTTGGGCACTTCTGCAGCGGAAACGCTGAACAAGGAAGTAGGAGATTCGATCCGAATCATGGAAAGTGCCTTCAGGGTGGTAGGTATTTATGAAACCGGGTCAACCCTGGAAGATAACGGGGCAGTTATGCCTCTACAAGACGCCCAAGATGTATTGGGGAAACCTCGGCAGGTGAGCGTCTTTTATATTCAGCTTAAAGATCCCAATTCGCGAGAGCGAGTGGAGAATCGAGTATCCAGGTTATGGTCAGATCTTTCTCTCAGCGGTACAAATGAGTTTGCTGATAAGCAACTGATGGGAAATTACATCCAGGCATTTGCGTGGGGTATTGCTGGCTTGGCGATTTTGATTGGTGGCGTAGGAATGATGAACGCGCAGCTGATGTCGGTCGTTGAGCGTACCCGAGAAATTGGTGTTCTGCGGGCAACTGGCTGGAGCAGCCGGCGCGTCTTGAGCATGATCTTGAGCGAGTCCCTTCTGGTCAGCTTTTTCGGTGGTGCATTAGGAATTTTCCTTGGCTGGCTGGTGCTATCTGCTTTTTCCAATGTGGCCGGTTTTTTTGGCGCCTCTGCGGCAAATATTAATGCTGGGATACTTTTCCAGGCCTTTGCAACAGTTTTTATCCTGGGATTGGTAGGCGGTTCTTATCCAGCGTGGCGCGCCTCTCAATTGCAGCCAGTAGAAGCCCTGAGATATGAAGGTGGCGCCTCAGGCAGTGGCGTTCATCGGTTGCCGGTGGGTGGTATGGCAGCTCAAAGTCTCTGGCAGCGATCATCTCGCACGCTGCTTACCTTGGGAGTGATTGGCATCACAGTTGGTGGGATTATGGCTTTGGAAGCGATCATAAGTGGGGTTATGGAAGTGATGACTGGAATGAGCAGGGATTCTGAGATCATGGTACGCCAGGCAGGCGTTGCGGACACCGAATTCAGCGCTTTGGATGAGCGAATCGGGGATAAGATCGCAGTTTTCCCAGGCGTGGCGCATGTGAGCGGTTTGGGATTCACAGGTACTGTTTTACCTGAATCAGGAGTCATCTTCATCTTGTTTGGCTATGCCCCCAATGAATATGCGATTCAGCAGTTCAACATTGTTGAGGGTGGAGCTCTGACAAATAATCATCAAATAATCCTGGGACGAATGATGTCTGATGCACTGCACAAGTCTGTTGGTGATACCATTGAGGTCGGCGGCAGCCGTTTTCGTGTGGTTGGAATTTATGAATCTGGGGTGACGTGGGAGGAGATGGGTGGAGTTATCTCGTTACGCGATGCACAATCATACATGGGCAGACCACGCAAAGTCACCATGTATATGGTGAAAGTCGACGATCCTTCATTGGCTCCCCAGATAGTTGAGCGGATCAATACTGAGCTGCCTGGCACTCATGCCAGCCTGAGTGGAGAGTTCGTCGAGCAAATGCCTGATATGCAGACTGTTGGTGGGCTGATGGCTGCTATCTCATTTCTCGCAGTTGCCGTTGGAGGCGTTGGGGTGTTGAACACCATGTTGATGTCAGTCCTTGAACGTACTAGAGAAATTGGTGTGCTGAGAGCCCTGGGGTGGCGTAGGAGACGAGTACTGGGGATGATCATCAACGAATCACTTTTACTGGGTTTGGTTGGAGGTCTGGTTGGGATCGTGGTTGCCTATGTTTTGACTTATTTATTAAACCTGATCCCCATGTTTGGCTCAATGCTCTCTGCTCAATGGGATTTTGTTATCTTTGCTCGTGCTTTGTCAGTAGCACTTCTATTAGGTTTACTTGGCGGCCTGTATCCGGCATACCGAGCTACCCGGCTGCAGCCTGTAGAGGCATTAAGGTACGAGTGAGGTGGAGTGGTAATAATGAATACTTCTTCTGAATACTTGGTTGAAACGAGAGGCTTGACCCGGATTTATGGTGATGGCGAAGAGATTCGCGCCCTGGATGGAGTGGATCTTAAAGTTGCTCACGGTGAATTAGTCACCGTAATGGGGCCTAGCGGCAGTGGGAAGAGCACCTTGCTGAATATGATCGGTGCACTAGATGTGCCTACCAGCGGGCAGGTGTTTATCAACGGGGAGGATCTGGCTCAAATCCGCAACAAGGATGCGTTCAGAGCGAAAACAGTTGGTTTCATGTTCCAGCTGCACAACCTGATTCCGACCTTGACCGCCAAAGAAAATGTGGAAGTACCCATGATGGGGCATTCAAGTATCCGGGAACGGCGCAATCGATCAATGGAATTGCTGGAATTGGTCGGTCTTGGTGATCGCATGAATCATCTCCCGAACCAATTATCTGGAGGGCAGCGCCAGCGCGTTGCGGTAGCCCGTGCATTGGCGAATAATCCTTTATTGGTGCTGGCGGACGAGCCTACAGGTAGTTTAGATACCTCCGCTGGCCAGGAATTAATGCGCTTGCTGCGCGATTTGAATCAGAGCCAGGGGACAACCTTCATCGTCGTGACCCATGACCAGGCTGTCGCCCGGCAGACCAACCGGGTGCTGGTCATGGAGGATGGACGCATTGTGCGTGAGGACTTGATCGGCTCTCCAGTGGAAGAAGATTTGAAGATGTGGCGTTATTCGGGCTTGGGGCGGCGGATCGTCAATGATGATGATGAAGCTCAAGAGCGGTTGAATCTATCTGAGGCTCAAATGAAAGCTCTGCAGGCGATGCTCAGTAAGGCAGAAGATGCGGAATTGAATTAACGGTTAGGTAGATTACATTTTCAATTACGCCAGAGATTTGATTCTGAGTCCATAGGGCGGAGAATCCCTTCTTCGATGACCAATATTTTTGCGGATTGATAAACCAGTCTCGTGCTTAAGAGATTCCTCCCTACGGTCGGAATGACATATTCTATTGAGTCTGGGTATCAACAACATAATCAGAAAAAAACCATTAGACGAAAAACCGCCTTGCCTACCCACCTGCCATGGGTGGGAAGATAGCCACCTCGTCGCCATCTTTCAACTCTGTTTCTAATTCATGAGGAAGGTTGGTATAGCTGCGCCCGTTGATGATCACGGCTACATTTTCATGAAGTTCATTCGTTTGGGGATCAAAAATCGAATGGCTGAATTCCTGGTCAAGTTCATTTGCCACCAAATTCAATAGACCAATGACTGTTAAACGCGAATCATTTTCAACGGAGATCATCTGTTCCCCTACAATTTCCTTGTAGGTTAAATATCCCTTGACTTTGATCTGCATAATGCGAATCTGTGAAGCGACTATACCCCTAATTCAAGCCTGAATTCATTGATGCAGTCCCGGTATTGTTCTAATTCTTCAGGCGATAATTCATCTGGGAATTTTAAATCAACCTGCGTCAGAGCGTCCACGAAGGTGCCGGAGTAAGGGGCGACGCGGATCACATTGGTGATGCTGCCTTTTTCGACTGTGATCTTTCTGGACATAACGTCCCCACCAAACATGCTCTCCTTGCGCAGCAGCTTGGTCCACTGTTGCGGGGAAGCGGCCAGGATGATTTCGGCCTTTTCCTGAGCTTCGGTTTCTGAGATGAAGGCCAGCTTTTCCAGCTTCCCCTCACCACCAAATGCAGCAAACAGTATGTCTTGATCGATGCCCAAGGCAGGATCAGCCTTGACACGGAAAGCCATACTTATATTTAGCTTCTCCAACGCTTTTACTAATTTTGGATTATCTTGCCCCCGTTCAGCACATTCTGCTAGCCATTCCGGAGTGCAGTAGAGATAGGTGGTCATCACATTCCTCCCATTTCTAATAAAGTAATTCCATTTGAAAAATCCGAATTGCAAACTAACTCTCAGTGATAGCTTCCATCCTCTGGAGGGCTTCGTCTCGTAAAGCCTTCTTGAACACTTTCTCCGTCACGGTAAGCGGCATATCATCCCTGAATTCAATGAATTTGGGTACTGCATAAGGGGGGAGTTTCTCTTTGCAGAAGACTCTGATCTCCTCCTCTGAGAGTTGGCGGCCATAATCCCCTTTGGGTTGGATTACCGCCATCACCCGCTCGCTGCCGGGTTTTTCCGGATCGGGAATCCCAAATGCGGCTGCCATCAGTACGCCGGGGTGCTCGTAGAGTACTTCATCAACGGTGGTGGTATAGACCTTCATCCCGGAGATATTAACCATATCCTTCGTGCGATCCACCACCTGGAAGTATCCATCTTCATCCATCACACCAATATCGCCGGTGTGCAGCCAGCCATCAGGAGTCAACCCCGAACCAGGTTCTGGCCAGTAGCCTTTCATAACCTGGGGGCCTCTGATCACAATCTCGCCAGGTTTTCCGAATGGCACCTCTTCACCGGTCTCGATATCGAGCAGGCAGCATTCTGTATCCGGTGTAGGGATACCGATCCCATATTTCTCCAGGGACATAAAACCGGTTATCTTTGAAAATGAGGAGACATTGAAGTGAGACCCGGACGATGTTTCGGTGAGCCCATATCCCTGTGAGACAGGCATACCGATCTTGCGCTTGATCGCCTGTCCGATCTCGTTCGGCAGCGGAGCCGCCCCGCTCCACAAGAGCGTGTTCATACGGCTGAGGTTCGAATCAGCGATGCGCATCAGCTGGGTGGGGACAGTGGGGATGAACAGAGGGCGAAACTTCTCAATGTATTCGATCAGCAATTCTGAATCTCTTGGATCTGGCAGCACCAGCACCCGGAGACCCATCAGAATTGCTGATTGTTCGCAGAAACGCCCGTAAGAATGGAACATGGGGACAGATATTAATACGGATGCTTTACCAACGAAGCCCTTCAACAGTGGTTTGAGCACCCAGGGCATCCCCTGGTAGAGAGAGTTCAAGCGGTTGGCATGGGTGATCATGACCCCTTTGGGTACACCTGTCGCACCTCCGGTGAAGGATAATTCGCAGAGGTCCTCCTGTGGATCGATATCTACCTTTGGGGGTTCAGGATCATAATTGTTCAGCAGGGTTCTGAAGTCAGAGACGTCCTTGGGCAGTTGCTGCGAGACTGGTTCAAGATCATAACCAGCGTTAGAGGTGACTATGATGTGTTCAAGATCACATTGGCCTTGGATGCCCAGGACGAGATCAAGATTTTCCTCCTGGCAAATCAGGATTTTGCTGTTGGAGCTGCCGGCCTCGTGAAGCAAGCCTCCTTCTTTCCGTAGAATGCTGGTGGGAACAGTAGCTGCACCAGTCTTTTGGATCGCCCAGTCGCTAATTATGAATTCTGGGCAATTGGGTAAATATACGCATACTCGATCACCCTTCTCGATACCGAGAGCAGCCAATGCATCTGCCAGCCTGTCGACGCGGTCTTTTAACTGCGCATAATTTATGCTTCTCCCCAGAAAGTAAATTGCAGCCTGTCCGGGGTGCTGCTCCGCAGATTGATCGAGAATTTCGAAAACAGGTGTATTCGGATAGGGAATTAAACTTTGGTCAAGTTTATATGGTCCAAGTTTATAGCTCTTCAGCCAAGGTTTTTCTAGATATGACATCGTTCTGTTTATGCCCAAATATCTTGGACCAGGTCCTCCAAACCCAATTCCACCAGCTTCTGCGATGTAGGGTAGCCATTGGTGGAATCCCAACCGCGATACTGGTAGTAAGCGTCTTTCATTTTTTCCATTTCATCGAGCTCGATGAACATATTCTTGGCGGGACCGGTAGGCAGTGGGTCCTGCATTAGCCGATCTGGTAATCTGTCGGCATGGCGGTCGATCCCCTCCCTGATGCAAAAAGCCCGCGCCAGGTTGTAGGTGCGTTCTCCACAGGTAATATATTCGTCTAAAGTGATGTCCCAACCTGTGGCAAGGGCGAGTAAATCGACCATGTCCTGGGAGGTCAATCCCATACCCATGAATTTGCAGCAGCCGATAGCGTCTAAAGTTGCCATCGCATTCTCCATGTCAACGACGACTTTCGCTTCATGCGGGTCAGCGATTAACGGATCTTTTATCGCGCTCTCATCGATCACCAACAAAGGTACATCAATGAAAGTAGGCGCTTCCACGTAGCTGGTGATGTGATCGCCGCCACGATTGGCGGTCACATACCCCAAACCGCAGATCTTAGCTGCTCGGGGATCGTACGCAGGCAGTTCAAGACCCTTGACGTGCATGGCGAATTGCTGAGAATCTTGACCCAATTCTACTGACATAACCCGAGAGCCCTCGGCAAGCAAATTGCCAATTCCTTCCCGGTGGGCGATTTTTTCCACCAAATCGACGATCACGTCCGGATCGCCAAAATTGATTTCCAACCCATCTGTATCTTCTTCAGTGAGGATGCCGCGCTGGTAACATTCCATGCTGAAGGCGATCGTGGATCCGGCGCTGATCGTATCCAGTCCATATTCGTTGCACAAGTAATTGGCCATGGTAATGGCATTGATATTAGAGATGCCGCACATGGCACCGAAAGTGTTGGTGGTCTCGTATTCGGGACCTTCACCTGATTTCCCTTCCCATTTACCCTCCTTGATCTCCGTTTTCCGTCCACAGGTGACCGGACAGGCGAAACAGGGAACTCCCTCAACAAAGACAGTATCTGCGATGCCTTGTGCGCTGACTGAATCAATCTCCTCGAAAACGCTTTCCTGCCAATTATTTGTTGGATAACCTCCGCGCACATTGACCATGTCAGCGATCATATTCGTGCCAAAGGTATCGAAGACGACTTTAAGCATAGATTCATCCAGGAAACCGATCTGGCGTCTGGCAGCAGCGCTGAATCCTTCCGGGTCTGTGATGCGTACCGGTTCTTTACCAGAACAAGCGATCGCTTTCAGATTCTTGGAACCCATCACGGCACCCAACCCACAGCGACCCGCCGCACGGTGCTTGTTGTTCATGATCGCCGCATAGCGGACGAGATTTTCGCCAGCGGGACCAATGGAGGCGAAGGTGTATTTTGAATCAGAACCCTCTTGAAGGGTGTCTTCTGTTTCGGGGACAGTTTTCCCCCAGAGATGTCCTGCATCACAGAGCTCGGCATGCCCGGATTCGATTTTTAGATAAACCGGGCGCGGTGAAATTCCTTCAAAGATCACGCCATCGAATCCACTGCGTTTGAGGGCAGGTCCGAAACTCCCGCCAGAATTTGCCTGCCCCCAGATACCGGTTTGTGGTGATTTGGCAACCACTGAGTAGCGGCTGGCGCTCGCAGAGGCAGTACCAGTTAATGGTCCAGTCATGAAAATCAGCGGATTCTCAGGCCCAAGTGAATTTGCACCCGGCGGCATCTCGTCATAGAGATACTTGGTCGCCAGACCTGCTCCGCCGAGATATTTTCTGGCCCAAGCATCTGGAATTTGCTCTGTACTGAGGGCACCCTCATTGAGATTTACGCGTAGTATTTTCCCCATAAAACCATAATTCATAGCTCGGCCTCCCCGTAAAGCTAAATCAAATGCCGCCGATATCACACCGGCGGCATGGATGGAATCAAGATGTCTGGGATGTGTGATTTCACCGCCGATAATATTCGACGCTGAACTATTGATCTGATTATACTCCCCGAAAATATTTAGTCAATAAGGAATTTGGCTTATCTTCATTGATCGGTTTTATTCGCGATGTAATCATCCACCAGCTGCTCCAGGATCTCCAGGGGCAAGCTGCCATTGCCGATGACAATATTGTGGAATTCCTTGATGTCAAATTGATCACCGAGGGTGTCCATGGCGCGCTGGCGTAATTCCAGGATCTTCAACATGCCAATTTTATAGCCGGTAGCCTGGGCAGGAATGACCACATAGCGCTCAACCTCGTGGGTGAAGAAACCAGGTCCCATTGCCTCTTCCATGTAAGTTCTGGCTTCTTCGCGAGTCCAACCCTTGGAATGGATTCCAGTATCCGTCACCAGGCGAACTGCCCGCAGCAGCTCCATTTGCAGGCGACCGATATTGCCATACGGGTCATTCTCATACAGGCCCATTTCGTAAGCCAGGCGTTCAGCATACAGAGCCCATCCTTCAACAAAGCCGTTATAGCCGCCTTCCTTGCGGAACATGGGCACATCCAGCACCTGACCGGTGGCGATCTGGTAATGATGCCCAGGGATCGCTTCATGGTAAGCGATGGTGGGTTGGATGAACTTGTTGTGGCTCGATCCCTGGATGCCGACATGGTAGGCGCCAGGGCGGGAACCATCCGGTGCACCTGGGGTATAGTAGCCACCATATGGTCCTGGTACCACCTCCACACCCCACCTGGGACCGATGTCGAAGAGATCGCCCATTTTCTGATCAGCTTCCGCGATCATGGTTTCCACTGCAGCAATATATTCATCTTTTCCAGACTGGGACGATATATTGTAGGTCCCACCTTCCCGAATAGCACGTCCCAGGGAATCAGCAAAGCTCTCATCCTCTGGGTAGCCCAGATCATTGAAGACCTGGCGCATTTCACCTTTTATTCGGTCAACTTCCGCCAGGCCGAGCTGGTGTATTTCGTCAGGTGTCAGATCGGTGCTGGTTTCATCACGCAGTTTGTACGCATAATATTCTGCCCCATTGGGAAATTTCCATACGCCAGCATCGCTGGTGGCGATTGGTTCGAGATAATCCAGGTAATCGACCAACTTCAGATACCCTGGGATGAAGGAGGCCTCGATTTCTTGGAGAGCAGCTTCCCGGAGGGCCGATTTTTCGTCTACCGATAATTCTGGAATTTCATCGATCGCCGCATTGAAATGTGAATATACGGGCAGCTGCCTTGGATTGATCGTGTCTGGATTATTGCCGCTCATCCCCAGGTAACCGCGTAAGTTGCTTTGCGCCATCCTGAGGATGAAATTGGGGGCTATCGCCCCCGCATCTTCGCGTAATTTCATTCCTTCGAGCAGCTGGTCAACCTGGCGATTTACCTGGGATAAACGTGAAACGTAATCTTCGGCATTTTCCCCGGTGTTTAGCTCGTGAAGTTCAGTGAATAACTCATTCAAAGCGAAATCATAGCTGAAGATAAAATGGGTTATGGGGTAATCGTAGTACATGAACTGGTGGCCGCGCACCCGGTTGTCCAAATCCCATTCGTAGATATCGTAAGACAGCCGCTGTTCAGGGGTCAGTTGATCGCGATTATAAGTGCGTAGTAAATCAAGGATAGCCGCTTCTAATTCTTGCGTCTGACGGAGATAAGCGTCGGAAATGTTGTCGAGCTGGTCATCCCGGAGCCCAAATTCTTGGGAGAGATGAGCATATGTCAGGGTTTCCGGTTCGCGCAGCAACAGCTGTTTATACGATTCATCGAAAAATTCGTCGATCGGCAGTCCTTTTAGTCCAGCAATGACGGGTTCGATACTGGTCTCGAGATTTAAAGGTTCGATCGATTCTTCAGCTTCTGTTGGGGAGATGGTTGGGGTGATCTCCGGTTGTGTTTCTGTGATGGTGATGATTGTCGGTGTGATTTCTAGCACGTCGGTGGTGAGTTGTTCGGTTGGTTCTGCAATACTGCAAGCAGCCAGCAAGATGCAGAGCATCAGCAGCGGCAAGGCGAGAGTGAATTTCTTGGCTGAGTGGTTCATGTCAACTTTTCCTTTCCCTTGATTTGCTCTTTAGATATACCATCCAGGATATGACACAGTTCAGTCGGTTCATAATCTGCCAGAATAATTTAGATATTGTGAAATCACCAGCCTCCAGATGATGGTTTAGCTGGTCCAGGGGAGGGGTTTTTGTGAAAGATAGAGATTTTTGGAGAATGCGGGAAGAAGCTACGGTCCGGAACCAAAAAATCCCGGTCTCAGGACTGGGATTTTTAAGCAATAGGAGATCAGTGCTTTACTTCTTCTTTTTCTTCTTACCCTTCTTCTTGTCCTTTTTCTTGCTTTTCTTCTTTGCCATCTTAGCCTCCTGATTGGATTTGGTTTTGAATAACTGAATGCCTTAATATTTCCCGGAATTCTATCACATTGTTGGTTGGAGTGGATCATCCTCAAGCAGAATCTTTTGCTCGGAAGGCAGCTAAAATCGTGTAAACTTGTATCGTTACCATGCCCAATTTCTATTATCTCATCAGAACAGTACATGCTTGATTTAGAGCGCTTTCGACCTTACCTGGTATACATTTTGAGCGCCTTGATGTTTGTGGCGGTCATAAGCAGGGCAATCCCATTAATAGTTGAGCTCAACCATGATTACCTGTGGCTTGCGGTTGGTTTACTGAGTATTTATGCTGTTTTAATAGCAACCGAATCGTTTATCCGGCGGAGGTTCTCCTGGTATATCAATATCTACTTCCTTATACAAACAGTGCTCATCGTCATCTTATTATTTATTCCTATGCATAACGATCGAACGACAGATTTTTATGTGCTGTTGTTCATCCCGCTCTGTATTCAAGCCATTTTCGATTTGCCGCGAAGGACGAGTTATGCCTGGATTGCAGGTTTTACCCTGGTGAGTGTAATCTCCATGCTCTACCTGTATGGATTGGGACTCGGATTACAGTTTGGGCTGAATTATATCTTCGCATTTTTCTTCGTCACTATGCTCGCTGTGCTTTATCTCAATGCTGAAGAGTCAAGAAAAGAACTTCAGGAAGCCCATCGTAAGCTGCAGGAGTATTCTGAAAAGGCAGAGAAACTGGCTACTATCCAGGAACGCAACCGTCTGGCGCGCGAACTGCACGATTCAGTGACTCAAGCCCTGTACAGTCTGACTCTGTATTCGGAAGCCGCTTCAAGGGAGCTCTCAGCTGGCGACCTGGATGTAGTTAGGAAACATCTAGATGAACTGCGATATACCTCGCAGCAAGCGCTGCAAGAAATGCGCTTATTGATTTTCGAGCTGCAGCCGCCGATTTTGGATCGGGACGGCCTGGTAGTTGCGCTGCAGGAAAGATTGGAAGCAGTTGAATCACGGACTGGGATCAAGACTGTGACTGACTTGACCCTTGAAAAACGTTTGTCATCAAAATTAGAAGCAGGGTTATACGGCATCGCCCGTGAAGCGTTAAATAACATTCTCAAACATGCTCAGGCAACTCAGGTAAGAGTAAGTCTTTCGGAAAACAATGAGCTGGTACTGCTTGAGATAGAAGATAACGGGATCGGGTTAGCCAATAACGGGGCAGCAGGCGGTGGTGGGATGGGCATCAAGGGTATGCAGGAACGAGCAAACCAGATCGGCGCCAGCCTGACTCTGGAAGCAAAGACTGAAGGTGGGACTCTGTTGCGGGTGGAGGCTCCAAATGACGGAGAATATTAGTGTCCTCATCGCGGACGATCATGCAATTGTACGCAATGGTATTGCCGCGCTTTTAGCGACAGAAGAAGACATTAACGTTATTGGTGAAGCATCGAATGGGAAGGAAGCAGTTCGTGCTGCGAGTGACTTGCATCCAGATGTGATCTTGATGGATTTGGTGATGCCGGAAATGGATGGCATCCAGGCCATTCAACAAATCAGGACAGATGATCCAGATGCTCGCATATTGGTGATGACGAGCTTTGCCACTGATGAGATGGTCTTTCCAGCCATAAAATCTGGAGCTCTGGGATATTTGTTGAAGGATTCTTCTCCAGAGGAGCTGGTCGCAGCTATTCACCAGGTATACCGCGGGGAACCTTCTCTCCATCCACAAATCGCTCGTAGGGTGCTCCAGGAGATCTCACAGCCTCCAACCCAAACCCGGACTGACGATCCTTTGACAGAGAGGGAGGTTGAGGTTCTGAAATTGATCGCCCGCGGAATGAGCAACCAGGAGATCGCTGAACAGCTGGTGATCAGTGAGACCACCGTGCGGACCCATGTCAGCCGGATTTTGAGCAAACTGCACCTGGCCAGCCGGACCCAGGCCGCGCTATATGCTTTAAAGGAAGGGTTAGCAGAACTCGATGACGATAGCCAGGCTTGATATACAACATTTGTAGTATTGTTGATCGACACCATGATGAAAGGGACCGCTGAAAATGCGGTCCTTTTTCTGTATGTATATTCATTTATTTGCAAGACGACTTTATGGAGATAGTTCGCGATAATGTTCCAGAGCGAATGAAATCTATTTACTACGACAGGTGTGAGAAATGAAGAACTCTATCCGCATTGTGGTCTCCGATGACAGCAGAATGGCACGAAGAGGATTAATTGCCCTCTTACACTCCATCCGCATTGTATCGGACCAATATTCTAAATTTGAAGTGGTTGGGGAATCGTCGAATGGGCGAGAAGCGATTGGGCTCACCAAAGTGCTTAATCCAGATGTGGTTTTTATCGATGCTTGTATGCCCGTGCTGAACGGCATTGAAGCGACCAAACAAATCAAAGCTGAAAACAATGATGTGAAAGTGATCGTTACGTCAATGTATGCTAAAAACCGGCTGCCTGCTTATGAAGCTGGAGCCGATGTGTTCCTGGAAAAAGGAATTGATAATAAGAATTTATGCGAAATAATCCAGAACCTATTGTCGAATCGAAGTTGATCAGTTTGCAATCTTCTTAAATACAGAGTAAGGAATGAGTGGAGGATTTCATGAATAAAAAAATCAGAAAATTTGGGAAAGTATTAATTTGGGGAGTAGGAATTCTTGTCGGGGTCGTATTGTTAATTTTCCTATTCTATTCGGTAAGATACTCTCCCGAATATGTTGTACGCGTTCTCCGGTGGGGCGATGCTGATGTATATGATTATCAAAAATTTCCTGAGAGGATGATGGATGTAGGATCCGAAGGATTCGCCTTCGATCAACAGCTGAATAAAGCATGGGTAAGTTCACGCTTTGAATCGCATCCTTTGATTGATGATCTAGACTCCTTCGTTGAGGTGTCAGACTCCCAGGCGCTAATCGTGATCCAGGATGATGCAGTGCTGTATGAAGAATATGCCCATGGAGCGGAGAGAGATTCTTTTGTGACTTCCTTTTCGATGGCGAAATCTTTCACCTCCGCCCTGATCGGGATTGCTATTAAGGAAGGTCATATCGACAGCGTAGAGGATCCTATCACTGTATACATCCCTGAGCTGGAAGAACGCGATCCCGAGTTTAGAAACATCACCATCAAAGATCTCTTGAAAATGTCCTCAGGAATCGGTTATCGGGAATTTACCTTCTTCAATGGGGATAATTCCTTGACCTACTACCATCCCAACTTGAGGCAGTTAGCGCTTAATGAAACCGAAATCGTAGACCAACCCGGAGAACATTTTCTGTATAACAATTTCCATCCATTACTGTTGGGAATCATCCTGGAAAGGGCAACTGGCCAACCCATTGCGCACTATCTGGAGCAGAAAATCTGGCACCAGATCGGGATGGAATTCCCGGGAAGCTGGAGCCTGGATGAAAATGGGTTCGAGAAGATGGAAAGCGGGATCAACGCCCGGGCAATCGATTTCGCTAAGTTTGGTCGCCTGTATCTAAATAATGGTCGCTGGGGAGAAGATCAGATTATCTCTGAAGATTGGATAAACGAGTCAGTTCGAGGCAGCCATACAGTGGAGGATAAGACTTATTACGAAACGAGTTTCGGACCTGAGATATTCAACGCTGCTAATGGGGGTTACTACCGATATATGTGGTACGGACTGGCCCGGGAGGGTGGTGCAGACGATTTCTTTGCTGCAGGGAATAAGGGCCAATTCATCTACGTTTCACCGCAGGCGAACCTGATCATCGTCCGCAATGGAGTTTCATATGGTCAAGGTTTAGGAGAATTCGATTGGATTGAGATCTTCTACCATTTTTCCACTCAGGTTCTCGATGAGCAGCTCGCTTCGAATTGATGTTTGAGTTTGATAGCGTTTTCTGATTAATATGCTGGGAGGAGAGACCAATGATTAAAGGAACTGCACTCTACCTGTTTTCTTTGACGCTCTTGTTTTTGTCTGCCTGGCAGACTATCCTGGTATGGTTGACACCTTTAGCACTCGCGGTTCTATTGGTTGGCTCTCTAATCCTCTGGCGGAAGGAGGGGAAACCTTTTCAAAAGCTGGGGTTCAGACGAAGCGCTCATTGGGGACGCTTCTTCGGTATTGGGTTATTGATTGGTGGGATAATCCCGATCTTTATTTTATTTGTTTTGTGGGCTGGAGGGTGGGCAAATGTTTCCTTCGAAGTGGGTGCTGTGCAGGTGGTTCTCAGTGGAGTAATCCTGGCAGTGATCAGGACCGCACTCATAGCAGGCAGTGAAGAACTAATATTCCGAGGGTTCTTCTATCAAACCATGAATCTCAAAAGAAGATTCACAATCGCAGTGATCGGTTCGGCAATTCTTTGGGCATTAACTCATTTACCAGATATGTACGCATCGGGACTTTCAGCATTATCCATGTTTATAGGGATGGCGACCTTTATGCTTTGGGGGGTGGTTTTAGCCTTGTGTGTGAGGATAGGCGAGAATTCATTATGGCTCCCATTTAGCCTTCATTTTGGATACAATTTTGTTTTTAGTATTTTTAGTTATTTCCTGGTATCCACAGTTGATGGACCTGAATGGATCACCGGGCATCCTGCCTGGAGTCCTGAATCTGGTATCTTGGGCCTCGCTCTATGGTTATTTGGTGTGATTATTGTTGGTGTTCTGATGATTAAAGCGAAAGATAAATCGCCCAATGAACAAACTATCGGTTCAAAACTCTACCAACATCCCTGATAGTAATAACCAACAAGATTAGCTTGAAACGCGTTTCGCCATCATGATGTCGGGTTTTCCTGGCCCATTGGCATCCGGGATGACGCCCACGATGGTGAAACCCAGTTTCTGGTAGAACTCATACGGGTGGCGTTTCAAGTTTTTGATCTGAGCGAGGTGCTTAAATACATCCGGGTAGAGGTCAGTATTACTCAGTGATGTCATACCATCCTCATCATCAGTACCCAGGTAGATAGTGGTCCCCCCAAGCTGGTGGATGAGTGTTTCTAAATCTGTTACCAGGGCGCGTCCAATGCCAGTGTTCTGGTAATCCGGGTGAACAACTAGTGGATGCAGCTGCCAGGCATGTCCCTCGTATTCACATATGCCGCCGATCCAACCTAAGACTTTGCCTTGTTCGTTTACAGCAATCCGGCTGATTCGCTCTGGTTCCAGGGATTCTTCTACTTCGTTGAGAGCTGCTTCCATGTTCGGCCAGGCATTGGGCCAATGAGACTCAAATCCAATCATCAGGAGATTTGCAACCTCATGAATTGTTTCCGCATCTCGATCGGCAAGATCAATGATCTTCATCAGCTCTTCATACCTGGACACGTCCCTATTTTAAATCAATTCCCGGAAAGTTTCTGTGCCGGTAATTGGTGAAGCAGCTTCTTTCCGGGTATTTTTAATTTATTGGGAGTGAGTAGCTCGGTTTAAGAACGTGGCATGTATTCTCCTATGACCAGATTCTTGGCAGCAGGAGAAACAGCCCACCCAGGGCAGCAGCCATCATGAACAGGATGATGATGGATATCACCGCAACCAGGGTGATGATATACCGGCGCTGCTGCAGTTTTGCTTGCTCATATGCTTCCATTTCACGCTCCTTGGTTAAGGGTATGGGGACTTCGCTGATCAGCTCCGCAGTTGATAATTTTTGGGCGACATTGGCCAGCTCGGGATCGCCCTCGAGATATTGATCGATCAGTTGCCGCGTCTCCGGGCTGGCTTCATCGGCAATGTATAAAGGCAGTAGATCGAGAATTACGTTGCGTGAGATTTCCATTATCCAGGCACCTCCTCCTGAGCGAGATTCATGGCGATCAACCTTCTGCGAACGCGATGCACTTTTACCTTGGTGGCCGAAAGGGATATACCAAGCGTACGGGCAATTTCCACATAAGGCATTTCCTGCTGCACCCGCATGATAAAGGCTGTGCGGTCAATTTCCGGGAGTCTCTGCAAGAAGTTCTTTGCATCACTGATCTCGTTTTGAAGTTCAACCTGTCGTTCCGGTCCGAGGTTTGGATCGGGATGGATATCATAAAGGGTTACTTGTTCTGGCTTATGACGTTTATTTTCCATGTATATGTTGCGCGCGATGGTGAACAGGTATGCCTTGAGGGTCTCTGTGCGAATTTTGTCGAATTTTACCCAGGCTCGGATTAACGTTTCTGAGGTGATATCTTCCGCTTCCGAGCTGTCACCGGCCAGCCAATATGCAAACCGGTAGATATCTGCAGCATAGGAAGCGTAAAGATCTTGAAAAGTAAGCATCGGTATTCACTGTAGATAGTATGCAGAAGAGGAAGAAAAGTTACATTGACTTTTATACTCACTAATTCGAGGCTAAATCCTGCCTGCTGAAATGGCGACCGATGCAAATACCCAATTCAAGCGCCCGCCCACCCTGGGAGAGCTCCACCAAGGACGGTATGATCGCCTGGTCGAGACCTGGTTACCATTCATCCTATACTTCGGCGATCTGTTCCCTAAAGGTTGACGCAGAATAATTCTTCCTTGCACTATTTCCTGTCTGTATGAGACGGGAATTTAAGAGCAATATATCATACGTGGATCACGAAATTCTTCCTTTTTGTTCAAGATGGTTTAGAGTAGAATCCAGCCTGTAATCTTGATGCTGTATAAAATCATATCAATGGAGGAGAGATGCCTGGTCAGGTAACGCTGTCATTGATCTTAATCACCTTGGCGCTGGTCTTCTATACAATTGGGGTATGGAGTGAGCGCCTGGCTGGTCGTTTGAAACCCTGGCACCTGATATTTTTCTGGGGTGGATTTTTATTTGATACGATCGGTACGGGAGTAATGCTGGAGTTGGCCGGCGGCTTGACGTTCGACATTCACGGGGTAACTGGCGTGGTCGCCATCTTGCTGATGCTGATCCATGCGATTTGGGCCTCGGTTGTCCTGCTGCGAAAAGATGAACAGGCAATCCTCAATTTCCATAAATTCAGCCTGGTGGTGTGGTTTATCTGGTTGGT
Source organism: Anaerolineales bacterium (assembly GCA_041558875.1). Lineage (GTDB taxonomy): Bacteria > Chloroflexota > Anaerolineae > Anaerolineales > UBA4823 > PFL25. The sequence goes on along the minus strand of JBFFEL010000036.1, from coordinate 8,607 downwards.
GCCCTACTTCAGTGGATTCTTCCTTTCTATGGGTGGATAAATATATCAATCATATTAACCCCATTTAATTGCTGCAACAAATATGGGGCTGCCCCTTAGGACAGCCCCATCTCTGTTAATCTTGTCGATTGAACTGGTTACGGACAAACCTGGGATTCCATCACCGGAAGGTTCTCCGTATTGTTTGCAGTAACATAAACTGCGTTAACCCAACCAATCCCGTCAGCCGAAAAATCAGTAGGGATGCGGATGGTGTACCAGCCGCCATCAGCGCTGACCCCGATTGCAGGTGCTGTTGTTCCGATGGGAGGGACTCCGTATGATTGACACTGGTTGCTGGGCCCGCTGCGGATATTGACCGCATCGATAGTGGTAACCGCTGCATCGCCTTCCTCTGGAGGGGGTGGCTCGATCTCCGGCGGTGGAGGTGGGGCAGGGGTTACTGGCAAGTTTTCGGTTCCGGAGGTGACTACAAAGTCGGCTGAGACCCAGCCGATACCGCTCTCAATTACCGAAGTCGGAACCTTAATCGCGTACCAAGCTCCATCAGATGAAATGCCAACCGCTTCAGCTGCTGTCTCTGGCTGGGCGATGAAGAGCACCGGGTATATTGTGCCGGGACCGCCACGCACATTCACATAGGTGGTTGTGGTTACTGTCGGGACACCCGGATCCGGGGTAGGTATGACACCTGTGGTGGGAGGTAACGGTGCAGTGGGGGGAATGAACTGGTCATCGAGCTGCCAGACGGCCAGATTATCATACTCAACCACAAATCCATTAGTGGAGGAGGCCCGGACGAAATATCCCAGCATACCGGTGTCGGTAAAGGTCGAGTCCACAACCTCGGCGAGAAAGGTTCCATTGGCGTACAGGAGATAGTTGCTGCCGTGAGCAGCCACGCCAAGCCGGTTGACGGCGTCCAAACCAACGTTGATGGCCTCATTGACGGTCGGTTCGACAAGTACAGTAGTTTGTTCACCATCCCACAGGGTCAGGGAGTAGCGACCATCGCAGGTGAGCCCGTACTGGTAGCCGCGGTCATTGTCCGGAGCGCGGTAGATCATGCCGAAGCGATCATTGGCGGCGCACTCATCCGGCATGAAGACCATCGTCTCGACGTAGAAATCCTCGATTTCAGGCCGGGATACTTCCCAGCAGATAATCCCCTCAAGACCTTTAGCAGTCATTATGTACATGCCATCCGTTATCTCGGATCGGAAACAATCCGTGTCAAATAAAGTCCAGTTCGTCTGCGCGTCGAATGTGTCTACCCCATCGGGCTCGCCCAATATATCGACCGGGTCACCTTCGATTGGGGAAGTGGTTGCGGTGGGGGTAGGGGCAGGTGGTGGGGGCGCGGTCGGCTCCTCCGTTGGCGGTGGAGCTTCGGTTGGTGGAGGCGCTTCTGTAGCTGGAGCAGCGCCAGCCATCGCGGTGAGTGTGGCATTGACGCTGTCCTCAATGTCCTCCGGGGAAGGAGGCGCTTCGGTTGTTGGACTGGCACAGGCGCTTAATACCAGGGCAGCCAACAATAACACATAGGGTAATGCTTTTTTCATTTTTCATTCTCCTCGAAAATTATTTCAGATTTTTAATGCTTAGCAGCGATCCTGATTGGCTCAGGCCTGTTTTGGTCGTGAGCTCTGCATTTGCCACCCAAATGAGCGGGATTTCGATTACACCCGATCTTAACTATAATCAAAAGTGGTTAATGTGTCTATGCTTAGTCGGAATAGCAGATCCTTCAAGATATAACAACAAGGTTTTCATCTCCAAGTGAAATTCTTGACTTTCAAATATTTAAATGCTATTCTGTAATGGATATATTTTTAGGTGACTCCATGTTAATGGATGTCAGAAGATTATAGACAACCGGGAAGTCGACCGGATCATCTAGGGGGATTCAAGGGGAGGGAGAATAATATATGCTCATTTAGTCAAAAAATTTCAGGGCAGATGATAGTGTTGAATTTGAGGAGGCAACACTAATGGACAAAAAAATTCTGAGGGGTTCGATTTTTGGGGTGATCCTGGCATTGATCCTGGTCAGCGGGTTCGCTTTCGCTCAATCTGATATTAAGGATGGAAAATCGGATTTTGGAAGCCAAAGTGCCGCGCTTGCGTCGCCGCCACTGAGTGATTTCATAGATATCAAGATTGACGATCGTCAAAACAATAATGCGTCTGTTGCGTATAACAGCAAACACAATGAATTCCTGGTTGTATGGGAAGAGGAGGTTCATGGTGGTGAATACGCGATATTCGGCAGGCGGGTAGGCTCTACCGGCTCGACGATCGGACCTGCATTTCCGATCCAGCATTTCACAAACCGGATATTGTTAAGGCCGGATGTCGCCTACAGCGAAAAGCAGGACGAGTACCTGGTGGTGTTTTATGAGCGGATCAACGCCAACAATTACGATATCGCCGTTGTGCCTGTGAGCTGGGATGGGGTACCCGGATCAGGTTATTTCATTGATTATGATGCGGATTGGGATTGGTATCCTGTGGTCGCATATAACAGTCAGAATGACGAATACCTGGTGGTTTGGGAGAATTGTATCTCCTGCCTGGGCGGGAACCTGAGGGATATCAATGCCCAGCGCATTAGAGCCAGCGATGGGATGCTGCTGAGCTGGCGTAATATCGCCAGTTCGCCAAACATCATCCGGCGATTACCAGACGTGGCCTATAATCCCGCCCGCAACGAGTATCTGATCGCATATACTCGGCATTCTTCGGCATCTACCGATGGAGATATTATCGGGGTTCGTACTGATTACAACATGTCATGGCCAGCGCTTACGGAATTTTTGATCACCCCCTCCGGCCTGCCACCCCAGGATGGAGTCACCTTGGCAGCTGGTCCTGATGAATACCTGGCAGTATGGACCGAAGAGCATGGGACAAAAACCAGTATCTGGGGGAGACGGGTTCAGGGTGATGGTACACTGCACTCTTTTTTCAGCCTGGCAAACGATCCCGGAAAACACCGGGTTGAGCCAGCGGTTGCTTTTGGAGACGGGGGTCGCTACCAGGTTGCCTGGCGCGAGATTGCGGGATCATGGGATCTACATGGCCGCGATGTCAGAGCGGGGCAAAACTCGCCGGATGGACCAGAATATCCCATCGATATTTTTCCAAATAATCAAAGAGTTCCCGCTGTTGCATGTGCTCCAGTGGGGCCATGCTTGATCGCCTATGAGGATGATTTTCCAGGCGCAGATTACGAGATCAGGGGGCGATTATCTGGCTACCAGCGGGTCGTCCTGCCATTAACCCTGCGTAATCACTAGTGGTTTAAGAACATTGCATTCAATTCATGACAGAGCCCCAACAAGTAAGCTCGCTGGGGCACTTCTTTGTCGGGTTGGTTTGTAAACTCTCAACTTTCACCAAGCAATTCAAGCATACTCTGGCGATAGGTATTAAAGGCGATCCTCCCTGTATCCGTAATTGAGAGCATAGTGTGCGGACGCTTGTTCTTGATCTCCTTCTCCACTTGGATATAGCCGGCCTCTTCCAGCTTGCTCATGTGGGAGGAAAGGTTGCCGTAGGTCAGCCCGGTGCGGCTGAGCAGGAAGACGAAATCTGCGCTCTTGACCACAGAGAGATAGGCAAGAATTTTCAACCTGGCAGGTTCGTGAACGATTTTATCCAAACCGGGTGGGTTTCCAGCGCCCTTATTCTGCTCTTTGGCTACCATTATGCTTCCAAGCCCTGCCGGGGGTATTTGCGCACAAAACGCCATAGGACGATCAGACCGGAGAGTAAGATCAGACCACCGCCCACGATGACGGACAAGGCGAAGGCATCGAAGCTGGTCACAGTTCCAGCCAGTATCTCTCCTCCAGCAAAGGCGATGAAGAGGATCAAGGCATAAATGTAAATCCGGGTTGCGTTCAGCAGGTATGCCAACAAGGCAGCTCCTGCCGCCAGGACTAATCCCAGGATGCCAAGGGGGTGGTCAGATGCGAAAGCGCTGCCGAAAGCCCGGCTGACCAGGATCCCTATGAAAGCAATCAAGCCCAGGATGAGCAAGAATATGGCGAGGTGGGTCAATCTGCGCTCAGTTTTTGGTCCGGGTTCGAAGGTTCCGATGCGGGGAATGGTGATGAAACGCTTCCCCAGGTACCAGATGCCCATGCCAAAAATTCCGAGCAGGCCGATCAAGCCAGAAGGTTCGGCCAGCAGGGTGAACCCCCAGGCCATGATCACCAGGCCGATGGCGATATCGACCAGCCCATCCTCTGAGTAGGACAGGTACACCTGGCGTTCAATTTCTTTCATATCAAGTTCGTAAGACATTTTTTCTCCTTAGATTTCGTAAATATATTTGCGTTATCAATAACTTTGTATTGCAAATATAATTGCCATGATTATATACATTTTCTGATCTCTTGTCAAGAGGTAAATAACCAGATGCCTTCCATCAATTCTTTAGGTTATTGGGAATTGATGATTAATTATCACCATGTGCAAGTTTTGAGTTACTCCAAATATTGCCCCTGTGTTCTCTGCCGGACTGAGGCTCCGTCAAACGGGGCTGAAGCATCCCTTAGACCATTGCCAACCAAAGTTAAACGGATTCTTCAGTCGCTTCGCTCCTTCAGCTCAGCCAACTACGCTGGGGTAAACAGAGACAATTTACTTTGATGGTCGATTAAGATGTAAATACTTGCAAAAGGGGTTAATCATTCAAACTGGACTTTTTCAAAGAGGAACGGTCATATGCATCAATCTGCCTGGCCGTCCAGGCTCAGGAGCAAATTCTTTAGCGCAATTGCTGTCTCCGCCAGCCTGTTAGGGTCAACCAGCTCAGGGGAATCTTTTTCCGTGTGGGTTATATAGGTGGAGAGATGCATGAATTTCTCCGAGGTGATCGCCAGGGCAGGGCGATTGTTCATGATGAAAAGCGAGTGATCGGACTGGTACCATTGATCACCTTCAAAGAATGCCTGTCCATCTGCAAAGGATTGGTGAACCTTTTCAGCAATTTCTGGTGGGCAATTGTATAGAGAATATGCAGTTATTCCATCGATGTAGCCAGCGCCATCTAAATTTATTCCCAAAACGACATCCTGCAGCTGGTTGGGATTCTGCTGGAGGTAGAGCATTTCTCCTGGTGCAGAATAATAATCCTCGCCATTTAACGCAACGATTTCAGTCGTGAACGGGGTTGAGTGATCTTGCAGCATCTCAGCCAGGAGCATCAGCACTATGACTCCAGTGGCATTGTCGAGAGCACCCGGTGTGCCGGTTTTGGCGTCGATATGTGCAAAAAGAACGATTCTCCTCTCCGGATCGTACCCTTTCCGGGCAACCACGTTGCACCCCGTGGATGGTGTGCGGGTAGCCTCAAATTTTAAAATCACCTGTTGGCCGCGAAGCTGAGCCATCTGCTGGCCTATTTCTTCTGTCGTATAAACGGAGGGGATATCGAAGTCACCATCCTCGATTAAGGGGAAAGGATAAATCCCACCGGCCAGCTCAGGATCGCGAGAAGTTGCCGAGATAATCGCGGAAGGATTTTTGCGCTCCAACAGGGCGATGATCTGCTGATGATGCTCGGGATTATAGAAGGTGAAATTCTTCGGCATCAGCTGCTCTTTGGCGATTTCACCGTGCAAAAGGAGAATCTTATCGGTAAGTTCCAACTTCTCTAATTCATCAACGGTCGCTGCCACTGCGAGCGGCGCGCTGACATCACAGCCCAGCGTATAAGGGCTGGCATGTGTTGGGAAATGTTTTCCAGCCAGGGTGAGCTGCACATCCCCATGGGACCAGTCGATACAATCAAATTGGGGGGTTTCGGTCTGGAAGCCGAAGAGGATCATCATCTCCGCGAAGTAATCCGTTGCCTGCCGATTTCCAGGGCTGCCAACACATCTATTTGGAATATCATTGCAAAGAATATGCAGGTGTTTTTCCGCCTTACCAACCAGGTGTTCTTTTGTCATGGTGCCTCCCTGACCGACCAGGATGAACTACGATGCTGATCGAAATTTGTTTAAACGCTGGTCAGCTGCAGCCAGCCGAAATTATTTGCCAGGACCAAAAATGCAAGAATTATTAGATTAATCAAGGCGCCAAAACGGGCATCAGGCCAACCAAGGATGCACATCAGCAAGGAGAATATTGACAGGTATATTATTAGTGGATACCACCAGGGCTGCAGGGTTATCACTCCGATACCGAGTACCGCAAAAGCCAGACCAGTGAGCAACCAAAAGATCCCCACGATGCGAATCCCGGCATCACCAACATCCACCCGGTCTGAAAGCAAGGTGGTCTTGTAAGGCATTTCTTCAAACGAGGCAATCTTCCAGTAGGTCACGAATCCCACCAGGTGAGCAATGCCATGGGCAATTAAAAAGATTCCGAAAATGATGTGCATTCAATCCTCCGGGAGATTAAGATTTCGTCCAATTTCCACATCTCAAACCCCTTTTGATTGTGCACCAGGGCACAATAAACTGTATCCTACCATACCTTCGCAAAATGGTAACCCAGAAATTTGTTGAACATGTGATGAAGGTTGGATTTCTCCTGCTTGATTTTTCGTGTAAAATAGATCAAAAGTGCAGGATGGATTGAGGAGGATGCGACCATGAAGCGACCCGATGGAATTACCGTAATTGCTGTCTGGCATTTTGTACAAGCTTTCTTCATTCTGATAGGGGCCTGTTCGTTGCTCGCCATTCCCCTCAGCGGCGTATTTGGAGAGATCAACGATCCGATCGGTGAGTTCTGGGCTGGTTTCGGCGTGACCTGCGGGGTGGTCTGGCTCTTGGTCATGGGCGTTGCCCTGGTGTTATCCGGGTGGGGCTTGCTGCGCATGAAGCAGTGGGCTCGCTGGTTGACATTTGTGCTGGCGATTTTCGGCCTGTTTGCCTTCCCGATCGGGACCATCATCGGCGCATTGATCATCTGGTATCTGCTTAAGGAAGATACCCGGGAGGCCTTCGAAGCTGCAGAGGGTGGCATGTTTCTGGATGAGGCACCCCCCGTCGAAGAGGGCGAATCGGCCTGAAATATTATTTACATAAGCAAAGTTAATAATTCTTACAAGCTGCGGGATTAAGTCCCTCAAATTCTTCGCGGTCCTGCAGAAGGTATGGTTGAATTAATACTTCCCCATTCTGGGTCGTATGGGGAAGTTCGTCGGTTTAGAATGATCGGGGAGAGATAAGAGAAATCAATTTGTTAACGCATTGGGATTTGCCGCATCTGCACATCAAGCCATTTTGCGGATGCGCACTTCGATCGCATCTTCGTCGCGAAGTAAGTCCAAGAGCTGGTTGGTATCTGTGCTGCCGAAATGGTAAGGATAAAGGATGGCAGGTCTAAATGCCCGCGCGGCATCGGCTACCATCTCCGGGGTCATGGTATAGGGCAAATTCATCGGCAGAAAAGCTACGTCGATGTCAGTAAGGGCTTTCATTTCCGGGGTGTTCTCGGTGTCCGCGGCAATATAAACCCGCACCTCGCCAAAGGTCAGGATGTAGCCATTGCCGGTACCCTGGGGATGAAATGGTTGACCATTTTCGCGTTTATGCACCAGGTTGTAGGCCGGTACAGCTTCGATCTGGATGCCCCGGATAACACGCGTATTCCCATTACGCATCACAATCCCGCCCTCGACTTGCCTGGCACAGGTTTCGGTTAACACCAGGTCTGAATCCTCCCTGCGGATCTTTTCAAGGGCGCTTTTATCCAGGTGATCGTGGTGCTCGTGGGTGATCAGAATTAGATCGGCTTTGGGCAGCTGGGTGTAATCCGCCACCTGGCTGAATGGATCGACGGAGATATTCACCTCATTGAAATCTAGCATCAAGCTGCCGTGACCGAGGAAGGTAATGATTAAATCACCAGCTGAGGTTGGGATGGTATCTTGTTCGTGCTTTTTCTCTATGGACATTTATCGCTCTCCTTGGTGAACAATTTCAACATCTTGATCCGCTGAGATTTTGGTTCTCGAGCGATGGGTTAATAAACGTCAAAAAATCTGCTGTCCATGAGAGAGGATAACATGATTCCAGGTCTATATTATTATGCTGTTGAAGTGTGTTGGCGGTGACTCAAAATCGACCATCCAGAAGGACAGCCTGTTGAATGCTTTACTGAAAATTGCTGGCTGTAATCAGATTCAACCAATAAATGCAGAGCGCAAGGATTTATTCTGCTTCTTCTGGGGGATCTTCATGTTCTGGGAATTCGACCTGGCTGGGAAACACCCCGAAAATAGCGATTGACATCCCAACCAACGCCAGTATGAATATCGTCCACAAACTCATGTCGCCCATAATCTAATCTCCGTAACAATAAAATTAGGAGATAATTTAACATGTGCAATAAAATTTGTCAACGAAACAAGTTGATATTATTGATAACCTTTCTAAAATTTTAGGAAGCAGGATGGACAACCTGTTTAACAGTCTTTCATGAATATCGATCTAACTCATCTGACTGTGCAGCATGCGGGCGACATACTTGAGCATAAGCTTGGAAGCCTGCTGATCCAAACCGAAGGAACCCAGTTTACGCATCCAGGTTGGCACGCGATCGAAGTAAGTCTCTTTACCGAGCATTACCTCCATCAGC